>NZ_JBEXTZ010000098.1:0-30717 GCF_040614195.1 Amycolatopsis sp. NPDC006125 | reverse complement strand
TCAGCGTTCGACTTGCATGTGTTAAGCACGCCGCCAGCGTTCGTCCTGAGCCAGGATCAAACTCTCCAACAATGCTAGAAAATCGATCCGGCTATACATGATAGCCTCAAAGGAACCCACAAAGGGTTCTAGCTAATCAACTGGCTTTAGCTCATCAATACACTGTTGAGTTCTCAAACAACACGTTTTGTTGTGTGACCCGACGACCCCTCCAGCGCGCGAAGTCTCGCGACTCCAATTTCGCTGTGGTTTCGTCCGGCGGCGGTCACCCACTCTACCACCATCGGTGGGAGCTTGGTTCGTGACCCCCCGCCCGGATCCCGTTCCCTTGGGGCTTTTCTTCCCCGCCGGCCCGGTCTCCCTGGCGACGAAGAGAAGATTACATGCCCCGAAATGGGGCTCGAACAGGGGGGTCCCTTAACGGTAAAAGCGCTGATCAAGCGCCCTTTCGGCCCGGAAAGGCGTCGCGACGGCCCGCCCACGGCGCGATCGGGCGGTTCCCCGGAGGCCGCTCGACCAAGATCCGGACACTGGGGACATGCGAGAACTCGCGGCATTCCTGCGGACCCGGCGCGACCGGTTGCGGCCCGCCGACGTCGGGCTGCCGGCCGGACCGCGAAGGCGCGCGCCCGGCCTGCGACGGGAGGAGGTCGCGAACCTCGCCGGGATCTCGACCGACTACTACACGCGCCTGGAACAGGCCGGCAGTCCGCAGCCACCGCGGGACGTCCTCTCCGGTGTCGCGCGGGCGCTGCGGCTCTCCGACGAAGAACGCGCGCACCTGTTCCACCTCGCCGGGGAACAACCCGACCCGGACGGCCCCTCCGCGGACGTGTCGTCCGGGGTCCGGCACCTCCTGGACCACCTGGACGAGGCGGCGGCGCTGGTCGTCGACGTCAAGTACGAGGTGCTGGCGTGGAACCCCCTGGCCGCCGTCGTCTTCGGCGACCTCGCCGAGTTGTTACCCCGCGAGCGCAACCTCGCGCGCGACCGGTTCCTCCACTCCGGTGGGAGCCGCTACCCGGACCCGGGCGAGCACTTCGCCGTCGCACTCCGCGCGGCCGCCGCTAAGTACCCGGACGACCCGGGGATCCGCGAGCTGATCGAGGACCTGCGGGAGGGCAGCGCCGAGTTCCGCGAGCTGTGGTCCCGGCACGACGTGATCGTGCGGCGCGACCGGACGAAGGTCCTTCGGCACCCGCGGACCGGCGAGTTCGAGGTCGCGTGCGAGGTGCTGCTCGTCCCCGACCGCGACCAGCGGGTCATCCTCTACACCGCCGCGCCCGGCAGCGCCGGCCAGGAGGCGTTGCGGCTGCTCGGCACCCCCGGCGCGCTTGCACCGGCGCACCGGCCACGGCACGCTCCTCAGGCGTGCCCACCTTGCTGATCGTGCACCACACGCCCTCGCCGAACCTGCAGGCCATGTTCGAAGCCGTGGTCGCGGGCGCGACCACCGACGAGATCGAGGGGGTCACCGTCGTGCGGCGGGCGGCTCTCGCGGCCACCGCCACCGACGTGCTCGACGCGGACGGCTACCTGCTCGGCACCACGGCCAACCTCGGGTACATGTCGGGCGCGCTCAAGCACTTCTTCGACCAGGTCTACTACCCGTGCCTGGACTCCACGCGCGGCCGCCCGTTCGGGTGTTACGTGCACGGCGGCAGCGACGTCTCCGGGACGGTCCGCGGCATCGAGTCGATCACCACGGGCCTCGGGTGGGAGAAGGCGGCGGAGATCGTCACCGTCACCGGCGAACCGTCGAAGGCGGACCTCGAACGCTGCTGGGAGCTGGGCGCGACGGTCGCTGCCGGACTGATGGAATAACGTCGTTACGTAACGCTGTTACGATTGTCGTGGAACGCTCCCAGAGAGGAAGCTCGCGATGATCGCCCTGTCCGGTCCCACCCAGCTGTTCACCGTGATCGCGCTGGTCTCGCTGCCGACGGTGATGTTCGGCGGCTACTCGCTGCTCGGCCTGCTGCGCAAGCGCAAGCTCACCGACGAGCAGCGGGCGTACTTCCGCGCCGGGCACGCGCACGCCGGTGTGCTGCTCGTGCTGGCGCTGATCACCCTGCAACTCGTCGCCGCGGGCGGGCTCGGCGCGGCCGGCCAGTGGGTGGTCTCCGTCCTGCTGCTGGTCGGCATCCTCGCGCAGTCCGGCGGGATGTTCCTCAACCTGCTGCCGGACCGGAAGCCGCTCGCGCACGGCGTCACCGTCAGCGGCGCGGTGCTGCTCGCCGCCGCGATGATCACGACGGCGGTCGGGGTGGCGGTGGCCTGATCAGGCCACCGGCCTCACTTGCCGACGTTGCGGGCCAGGGCCGCCGGGTAGCGCTCCCCCGCCACGGCCTCCGCGGGAACAGCCGCCTCGATGCTCCGGATGTCCGCTTCGGACAGTTCGAGCGCGGCCGCGGCCACGTTCTCCTCCAGGTACTTGCGGCGCTTCGTGCCGGGAATGGGGACGACGTCCGCGCCCCGGCTCTGCACCCAGGCCAGCGCCAGCTGGCCGGCGGTCACGCCCTTCTCCGCCGCCAGCTTCCGCAGCGCCTCGACGATGCGCAGGTTCCGGTCCAGGTTGCCCTCGGCGAAGCGCGGCAGGTTGCGGCGCATGTCGTCGGACGGCAGCTCCTCCACCTTGGTGATGCTGCCGGTCAGGAACCCGCGGCCGAGCGGCGAGAACGGCACGATCCCGATGCCCAGCTCGCGGCACGTGGGCACGACCTCGTCCTCGATCCCGCGGGTCCACAGGCTCCATTCGCTCTGCAGGGCCGTCACCGGGTGGACGGCGTGCGCCCTGCGGATCGTGTCCGCGGACGCCTCGGAGATGCCCAGGTGGCGGACCTTGCCCTCGGCGACCAGCTCGGACAGCGCGCCCCAGGTCTCCTCGACCGGGACGGCCGGGTCGACCCGATGCTGGTAGTAGAGGTCGATGTGGTCGACGCCGAGGCGGCGCAGCGAGTCCTCGGCGCACTGGCGGACGTAGGCCGCGTCGCCGCGCACCTGCTGCCCCTCCGCGCCCAGCACGATGCCGAACTTGGTGGCCAGCACGACCTGGTCCCGTTTGCCCGCGATCGCGCGGCCGACCAGCTCCTCGTTGGCCCCCTGGCCGTACACGTCCGCGGTGTCCAGCAGCGTCACGCCCAGCTCGAGCGCGCGGTGGATCGTCGCGATGGACTCCGCGTCGTCGTCGCGCACCCCGTAGGCCTGGCTCATGCCCATGCAGCCGAGGCCCTGCGCGCCGACCTCCAGCTCGCCCAGCTTCCTGGTGCCGATCACGCGGAGATCTCCTCCCGGACCACGCCGGCCGCGCCCGGGACACGGGCGCAGATGCGGTCGTAGTTCTCGATCTTGTAATTCAGGACGTCCATGCAGGCCTGGAGTTCGGCGATGCGCTCGGCGACCGAGCGGCGCTGTTCGAGCAGGATCGCGCGGCGGCGGCCGGCGCTGGCGTCACCGGCGCCGCGCAGCTGCGCGTACTCCCGCATCATCTTGATCGGCATGCCCGTGGTGCGGAGCTTGGTGAGGAACTCCAGCCACGCGAGGTCGGCGTCGGAGTAGGCCCGCCTGCCCGCGGCGTCCCTGGCGGGCGGGTCGAGGAGCTTGATGCGCTCGTAGTAGCGGAGGGTGTCGATCGACAGCCCGCTGCGACGTGCGGCTTCCGCTATCGAGTAGCTCATGCTGCCGACACTACGACCTGGAGTGCACTCCAGGTCAACTCCGGAAGCAGGGGAACGATAACGGTGTCGCGATAGCCTGGGGGCATGCCGCGACCCCGGACCCACGACGAAGCACTCCGGCTGAAACTGCTCGACCGGGCCGGCGAACTGCTGTCGGCGGACGGGCCGAAGGCGCTCAGCCTGCGCAAGCTCGCCGCGGACGTGGGCACCTCGACCACCGCGGTGTACTCGCTGTTCGGCGGCAAGCCCGAGCTGGTCAACGCCGTCTACCTGGAGGGGTTCCGGCGGTTCGGGGCGCGGTTGCGGGGCGTCTCGCGCTCGGGCGACCCGGTGGAGGACTTCGTGCGGCTGGGGCTGGCCTACCGGGAGAGCGCGCTGGCCGACCCGCACCTGTACTCGATCATGTTCACCAAGGCCCTGCCCGGGTTCGAGCCCGGCGCGGAGGCCGCGCGGACCGCGCGGGACTCACTCGCGCCGCTGGTCGACACCGTGCGCGCGGCGATCTCCGCCGGGGCGTTCCGGGCGGTCGCGCCCGAGGTGATCGCGGTGAGCGCGTGGGGCATCGTGCACGGGCTGGTGTCGCTGGAGCTGAACGGGAACCTGCCGCGGGACTTCGACGTGGCCGCCTCCTACGAGACGGCGCTGCGCGCTCACGCGGACGGGTGGCGCTTGACCCAGGTCAGCGAATAGCGGCGGAGCACGTGGCGCCGGTAGCGCACGCCGGGCAGGAGCCGCCGGGCCGCCTCCCGGACCTCGCGGTAGCTCATCGCCGGTTTGAGGGTCGGCATGCCCGTCGGGACGCTCGCCCGGCGCAGCACCTTGGTGATCCGCACGACCGGCGTGGCCGCGGCCCAGATCGCCCAGTCCGCCAGGGTCGCCTCGCGCGCCAGGCCGACGACGACGAGCGTGCCGCCCGGGCGCAGCAGGTCCCGCATGCGGGCCAGCGCCGGCTCGAACTCCATGTGGTGGATCGCGGTGACCGAGCAGACGAAGTCGTAGTGCCCGGCAGGGAGGTCCGCGGCGAGGAAGTCCCCCTCGACGAACCGCGGACCGCCGGCCTGTTCGCGGGCGCGGGCGATCATCTCCGGCGAGCAGTCGATCCCGGTGACCCGCTTCGCCCTGCTCATCAGCTTCCGCGCGAGCAGCCCCTCGCCGCAGCCGACGTCCAGCGCCTCCACGCAGCCGTCCGGCACGGCGCGCAGGACCTCCGGATGCCGGGCGACGTTGCTGTTCCAGTACGGGTCAGCGGGCACCGTACTGACGATCACCCGCGTCGCCGAGGCCGGGGACGATGAAGCCGGAGTCGTTGAGCCGTTCGTCGACGCTCGCGGTGACCACGCGGACCGGCAGGCCGCTGTCCTCCAGGTGCTTGATCCCCTCCGGCGCGGCGAGTGCGCAGATCGCGGTGACGTCGGTGGCGCCGCGGCCGGTCAGCAGCCGGATCGTGTACTCCATCGAGCCGCCGGTGGCGAGCATCGGGTCGAGGACGAACACCGGGCGGTCGGACAGGTCGTCGGGCAGCGACTCCATGTACGGGGTCGGCTGGAGGGTCTCCTCGTCGCGCGCCAGGCCGACGAAACCCATCTGCGCCTCGGGGATCAGCTTGTGCGCCTGGTCGGCCATGCCCAGCCCGGCGCGCAGGACGGGCACCAGCAGCGGCGGGTTCGCGAGGCGGTACGCGTCGGTGCGGGCGACGGGCGTGTGGATGCGCTCGGTGCGCACCGGCGCCTCGCGGGTGGCCTCGTAGATCAGCATGACGGTCAGCTCGTGCAGGGCCGCCCGGAAGGCCGCGCTGTCCGTGCGGGCGTCACGCATGGTCGACAGCCTGGCCTTGGCCAGCGGATGATCGACGACAAGCACGTCCATGGAGCGTCACGGTAGCCGACAACGGGGGTGGTCCGGATGCGCACCGTGGTCGCGGTGCTGGGAATCGGCAGCGCGCTGGCCGCGTGCGCCCCGGTCGCGTGTCCCGCGATCGGTTACGCCGCGCCGTCCCGCGTGGTGCTGCCCGCGGTGCCGGACGTGGCGTCGGTGGAACTGCGGTTGTGCCAGTCCGGCACGTGCTCGACGGCGCGGGCGACGCAGGCCGGCGGGGTCGTGGCGCCGGACCTCGGCAGCACGCGCGCGCAACGGTTCGAGGCCGGCCACGGCGACGTCACCGTCCGGCTGCTGACCGCCGACGGCCGCGAAGCGCTGGGCGCGGGCGGGAGCGTTCCGGTGCACGTCGCGAGCTTCGGTTCCGGGCCGTGCACGCAGCACGTCGCGCACGTGGACGTGATCGTCGGCGCGGACGGAACAGTCTCCGGAAGGTGACCCGGAAACCGCGTGGACCCAGATAGGCTCGCGCGGTGGAACAGCCTGGGACTCCCGAGCGCCCGCCGATGCGGGCCTCCGACGCGGACCGGGAACGGGTCGCGCAGATCCTGCACAACGCGCTCGCCGAGGGGCGGATCACCGTGCAGGAACTGGAAGAGCGGCTCGACACCGTGTACGCCGCCAAGACGCTCGCCGAACTGGAGCCGCCGGTCGCGGACCTGCCGGGGGTCTCGCCGGCCGCCGTGCAGCCCGCCGCGCCGCGGGCGCTCACCCCGGACAACCGCATCGGCGGGGTGCCCGGCTCGAAGACCTCCGTCGCCGTCATGTCCGGCGTCACCCGCAAGGGCCCGTGGACCGTGCCGCCGGACCACACCAGCGTCGCGTTCTGGGGCGGCGTCGAGATGGACCTGCGCAGCGCCCGGTTCAGCGAACGGCACACCACCATCACCGCCGTCGCGATCATGGGCGGCATCGACATCGTGGTGCCCGACGACATCATCGTCGAGGTCACCGGCGTCGGTTTCATGGGCGCGTTCGAGAGCCAGGACCGCGGCGGCGCGTCCACCGAGCCCCCGCCGCCGGGCGCGCCGGTCGTCAAGGTCACCGGGCTCGCGTTCTGGGGCGCGGTCACGGTCGTGCGCAAACCGCGGAAGGGTCAGGGGCAGATCGAGGGCTGACCACCGGCGGACCGGGGCGCGGAGGATGTGCGGCCACTCCCGCGGTAGCCCAGCTAGCCTGGGCGGGTGAGCGCACCCACCCTGCCGGCCGCTCTCGCCGACGCCATCCGCGACGACGCGAGCCTCCGGCGCTTCCTGCACGGCCTGCCCGGTGTGGACCAGGTCGGGGTCGAGGCCCGGGCCACCGCCCTGGCGACCCGCAGCATCAAGAAGTCCAGCAAGCTCTGGGCCATCGACACCGCGATCTCGATGGTCGACCTGACCACGCTCGAGGGCGCCGACACGCACGGCAAGGTCCGCGCGCTGACCGCGAAGGCCCGCCGCCCCGACCCGGAGCGGCCGGACACGCCGCAGGTCGCCGCGGTGTGCGTGTACCCGGACCTCGTCGCGACGGCCGTCGACGGGCTCAAGGGCACCGGCATCGGCGTCGCGAGCGTCGCCACGGCCTTCCCCTCGGGGCGGTCGTCCCGGCAGGTGAAGCTCGCCGACGTGGCGCTGGCCGTGGAGTCCGGCGCCACCGAAGTCGACATGGTGATCGACCGGGGCGCGTTCCTCGAAGGCCGCTACGGCGAGGTGTTCGAGGAGATCCAGGCGATCAAGGCCGCCTGCGGGAACGCGCACCTGAAGGTCATCCTCGAGACCGGCGAGCTGGTCACCTACGACAACGTGCGCCGCGCCTCCTGGCTGGCCCTGCTGGCTGGCGGCGACTTCATCAAGACCTCCACCGGCAAGGTCTCCCCCGCCGCGACGCTGCCCGTCACGCACGTGATGCTGCAGGCCGTCCGCGACTGGTTCACCACCACCGGCGAGCTGCGCGGCGTCAAGCCGGCCGGCGGCATCCGCACCACCAAGGACGCGATCAAGTACCTCGTCGCCGTGCACGAGGTCGCGGGCGAGCAGTGGCTCACCCCGGAGCTGTTCCGCTTCGGCGCGTCCAGCCTGCTCAACGACCTGCTGCTGCAGCGGCGCACCCAGCACGACGGCCACTACAGCGGCCCCGACTACGTGGCGGTGGACTGATGCCTGCCTTCGAGTACGCGCCCGCGCCCGAGTCGCGCGACCTGGCGAACCTCAAGCCGAGCTACCGGCCGTTCATCGACGGCGAGTTCGTCGACGGCGGCGGCGAACCGCTCAAGACCGTCAACCCGGCGACCGAGGAGGTCCTGGCCGAGGTCTCCACGGCGAGCGCCGCCGACATCGACACCGCGGTGAAGGCCGCGCGCAAGGCGTTCGAGAAGACCTGGGGCCCGATGCCGGGCAGCGAGCGCGCGAAGTACCTGTTCCGCATCGCGCGGCTGATCCAGGAACGCTCGCGTGAGCTGGCGGTGCTGGAGACGCTGGACAACGGCAAGCCGATCAAGGAGTCCCGCGACTCGGACCTGCCGCTGGTCGCCGCGCACTTCTTCTACCACGCGGGCTGGGCCGACAAGCTCGACTACGCGGGATACGGGCCGGACCCGAAGCCGCTGGGCGTCACCGGGCAGATCATCCCGTGGAACTTCCCGCTGCTGATGCTGGCGTGGAAGATCGCGCCCGCGCTGGCCACCGGCAACACCGTGGTGCTCAAGCCGGCCGAGACGACGCCGCTCACCGCGCTGGTGTTCGGCGAGATCTGCCAGCAGGCCGGGCTGCCGCCGGGGGTGGTGAACATCCTGCCGGGCGCCGGCGACGTCGGCGCGCGGCTGGTCGGGCACCCGGGCATCGACAAGATCGCGTTCACCGGGTCGACCGAGGTCGGCAAGCAGATCCAGCGCCAGGTCGCGGGCACGCCCAAGCGGCTCACGCTGGAGCTGGGCGGGAAGGCGGCGAACGTGGTCTTCGACGACGCGCCGCTGGACCAGGCCGTCGAGGGCATCGTCAACGGCATCTTCTTCAACCAGGGCCACGTGTGCTGCGCCGGTTCGCGCCTGCTCGCGCAGGAGTCGGTCGCCGAGGAGCTGCTGGACAAGCTGCGGCACCGCATCACGACGCTGCGGCTGGGCGACCCGCTGGACAAGAACACCGACGTCGGCGCGATCAACTCGGCCGAGCAGCTGACCAAGATCCGCGAGCTGGCCGACTCCGGCGAGGCCGAGGGCGCGCAGCGGTGGACCAGCCCGTGCCCGGTGCCCGACCGCGGGTTCTTCTTCGCGCCCACCGTGTTCTCCGGCGTGCACCAGTCGATGCGGATCGCGCGCGAGGAGATCTTCGGGCCGGTGCTGTCGGTGCTCACCTTCCGCACGCCGGACGAGGCGGTCGCGAAGGCCAACAACACGCCCTACGGGCTGTCCGCCGGGATCTGGAGCGAGAAGGGCTCGCGGATCCTGTGGACGGCGAACCGGCTGCGCGCCGGCGTGGTCTGGGCCAACACGTTCAACCGCTTCGACCCGGCGGCGCCGTTCGGCGGCTACCAGGAGTCGGGCTTCGGCCGCGAGGGTGGCCGCACCGGTCTGGAGGGATACCTGGATGTCTGAGCGGGTGACCGTCGCGAAGACGTACAAGCTGTTCATCGGCGGCAAGTTCCCGCGCTCGGAGTCCGGCCGGGTGTACCCGGTGACCGACAGCAAGGGCAACTTCCTCGCCAACGCCGCGCACGCCTCGCGCAAGGACGTACGGGACGCGGTGGTGGCCGCGCGCAAGGCGTTCCCCGGCTGGTCGGGCGCGACCGCCTACAACCGCGGGCAGGTGCTGTACCGGGTCGCGGAGGTGCTGGAGGGGCGCCGCGACCAGTTCGTCGCCGAGGTCGGGGCCGCCGAGGGGCTGTCCGGGCGGCGCGCCGAGGCGGTCGTGGACGCCGCGATCGACCGCTGGGTCTGGTACGCGGGGTGGACGGACAAGGTGGCGAGCGTGCTGGGCGCGGCGAACCCGGTCGCCGGGCCGTACTTCTCGTTCACCGTGCCGGAGCCGACCGGGGTGGTCGGGATCCTCGCGCCGCAGAAGTCGTCGCTGCTCGGGCTGGTGAGCGTGCTGGCGCCGGCGCTGGCGACCGGCTGCACGGCGGTCGTGGTGAGCAGCGCGGAGCGGCCGCTGCCCGCGATCACGTTGTCCGAGGTGCTGGCGACGTCCGACCTGCCCGGCGGGGTGGCGAACATCCTCACCGGGCGCGCCGCGGAGCTCGGCCCGTGGCTGGCCTCGCACGGCGACGTGAACGCGCTGGACCCGACGGGCGCCGAGGACCGCGCGGAACTGGCCCGCGAGGCAGCCGGGACGGTGAAGCGCGTGCTGGCCGTGCCCGCGGAGGAGCCGGACTGGACGCAGCGCCCGGACATCGCCCGGCTGCGGCGCTACCTGGAGGCGAAGACCGTCTGGCACCCGATGGGTGTCTAGGGACGCGGCCGCGTGGCTGCCGGGCGGTCGCGCGGCCGGACTAGCGGTCGCGGTGCCGTCCGCGGGGGCGCCAGTGCCGTCCCCGCGAACTGGGCGCCGGGAAGTCCGGGTGGATCTCCGCGAACTCGGTGTCCGTGATGCCCATCAGCACCAGGTACTTCACGCCGTCGCGGGACAGTTCGGTGTCGCGGACGCGGCCCTCCTCGCGGAAGCCGAGCCCGGCGTGCATCGACAGCGACGCCACGTTGCCGCCGTAGATGCTGACCTCGCACTTCCGGTAGCCGCGCTCGCCGAACATGAAGCGCAGCAACGTGATCACCGCGTCGCCGGCGTAACCGCACCGCCGGTGCTGCGGCCCGATTCCGATGCCGTAGCTGAACCGGTCCGGCGAATCCGCCTCGGTCGCCGACAGCGAGCCCACCACGAGACCGCCGCGCAGGGTCTCGATCGCGAAGTGGAAGTCGGCTTCGGCGCGGTGCGCCGCCCAGTGCCGGTACTCCCCGACGCGGCGGGTGTCCGCGGCCTCCCGGTCGAAACCGGCCAGCCTGCGCTGATCGGCAGGCGTGATCACCCGCAGCCGCACCTTCCGCCCGGCGCGCGCGGGCACGCCGGCCCAGACCGGGGCGCGGTAGCGCGCCAGGTCGAGACGGGGCGGAGGCATCACCATCGCGAGCACCATACCGGTACCCGTCAAGAAATCCGGAGGTCCTCACCGGTGATCGGGCGGCCCGGCAACGGGCTAGCGGAACTCGACCGCAGCCCGTCGAGCATGAGGGCCGCGGCACGTTCGAAGGCCAGCAGCGCGGGGTCGTCCACCGCCGGCGGCTGTCGCAGCACCAGCGAAAACAGGATGGCGACGTCGCCGGTCCCGACGTCGGCGCGGACCGATCCCTCGGCCTGCGCCGCCTGCACGATGGCGTCCAGCTCCGCCAGCAGCGCGTCGCGGGACGCGGCGGTTTCCGGGTCGCGTTTGAGGATTTCCCTCGCCCGCTCGGAAACCAGCGCCAGCTGGACGCTGGCCTGCAGCTGGTGCGACCGCCCGATGACCCGCACCAGCGCGTCGAACGCCGTCGGCTCCTCGGCCGCCGCTTCCCGTGCGTCGGCGAGTACCTGCGCGAAGCTCTCCCGCGCGACCGCCCGGATGAGGGCCTCCCGGTCGGGGAAGCGCCGGTAGAGCGTGCCGACGCCGACTCCGGCGGCGCGCGCGATCTCCTCCATCGGCACGTCCGGGCCCGCTGCGGCGAACACCTGGCGGGCGGCGGCGACGATCTGGTCGCGGTTGCGCTGGGCGTCCGCGCGCAGCCGCGTTTCCGAAGCCGTCATGTCGTTCCTCTCCGTCACCCCCGCGAGATTCTCTCACCCGAACGTAGGTGGACGAAAAACTTCCACATCAGTACGTTGGCGATAAGTGGACGACATCCTTCCACATTTTGTCCGGATTGGGGTGCAACACCGTGACCGCTCAGCTTCCCGCCACACTGCCCATCACCCGCGGCTGCCCGTACGCGCCGCCGGATGAGCACCGCCGACTGCGGGACGAGGCGCCGATCCAGCGGGTGACGCTGCCCAGCGGCGAGACGGCGTGGGCGATCACCCGGCACGAGGACATCCGGGCGATGCTGACCGACCCGCGGTTCAGCTCCGACCGGCGCAACCCGAACTTCCCGCTGCTGATCAAGGGACAGCGGATCAACACCGGGTTCCGCGCGTCGCTGATCGGGATGGACCCGCCGGAGCACGGCCCGGCGCGGCGCAAGGTGGTCGGCGAGTTCACCGTGCGGCGGATGGAGGCGCTGCGCCCGCGCATCCAGGAGATCGTCGACCAGCACATCGACGCGATGCTCGCCGGCCCCAAGCCGGCCGACCTGGTGAAAGCGCTCTCCCTGCCGGTGCCGTCACTGGTCATCTGCGAGCAGCTCGGCGTCCCGTACGCCGACCACGAGTTCTTCCAGCTGCACTCGTCCCGCCTGCTCAGCCGGGTCACGCCGCCTGAGGAGCGCAAAGCGTCGATCGACGCGCTGCGCGACTACCTGGGCGAGCTGATCGAGCGGAAGGCGCAGGAACCGGCCGACGACCTGCTGAGCCGCCAGCTCGACAAGCAGGACGACCGCGAAGAGCTGGTCAGTCTGGCGTTCCTGCTGCTCGTCGCCGGGCACGAGACCACGGCGAACATGATCTCGCTGGGCACCATGGCGTTCCTGGAGCGCCCGGAGGACATCCGGAAGATCCAGGAGGACCCGTCGAAGACGCTGCCCGCGGTCGAGGAACTGCTGCGGTACTTCACGATCGCGGAGTTCGCGGTGTCCCGTGTGGCGGTGGAGGACGTCGAGCTCGGCGGGGTGCTCATCAAGGCAGGCGAGGGCGTGGTGCCGCTGAGCAACCTCGCGAACCGCGACCCAGACGCGTTCGACCACCCCGAGGAGCTGGACATCGAGCGCGGCGCGCGACACCACCTCGCGTTCGGTTTCGGCGCGCACCAGTGCCTCGGCCAGAACCTCGCGCGGATGGAGCTGCAGATCGTGTTCGACACGCTGTTCCGGCGGATCCCCGGCCTGCGGCCCGCCGTGCCGCTGGACTCCCTGCCGTTCAAGGACGACGCGAGCGTCTACGGTATCCACGAGTTCCCGGTGACCTGGTAGGAGGAGCCATGCGCATCGTCGCGGACACCGATCTCTGCATCGGCGCGGGCCAGTGCGTGCTGACCGAACCGGAGGTGTTCGACCAGGACGACGACGGCACGGTCGTGGTACTGGTCGAAAACCCCGAGGGCGGGCAGGTGGACAGCGCCCGCGAGGCGGTCAAGCTGTGCCCCGCCATGGCGCTGTCCCTGCAGGAGTAGCTACTTCACCGCGCCCATCGAGAGACCGCGGACCAGGTGGTTCTGCGCGATCCACCCGACGATCATCACCGGCAGCGAGGCCAGCAGCGCGGCCGCGGACAGCTGCGCCCAGTACAGGCCCTCGCTGGTGATGAAGCCGACGAGGAACACCGGCACCGTGCCGGCCCGCGCCGCCGTCAGGTTGACCGCGTAGAAGAACTCGGTCCACGAGAAGATGACGCAGATCAACGCGGTCGCCGCGATGCCGGGCGCGACCACGGGCAGGATCACCCGGTACAGCAGTGTCGGGAGGTTCGCCCCGTCGACGCGCCCGGCCTCGATCATCTCGGTGGGCACCTCGAGGAAGAACGAGCGCATCATCCAGATCGCCAGCGGCAGGTTCATCGCCGTGTAGAGGATGACCAGCGCCCACACGTTGTCTAGCAGCTGCGTGCGCTGCGAGATCACGTACAGCGGGATGATCGCGGCCACGACCGGCAGCATCTTCGTGGACAGGAAGAACCCGAGCACGTTGCTGGTCTTGGGCACCGGGGCGAGCGACAGCGCGTACGCCGCCGGGACGCCCAGGAGCAGCACGATCAGCGTGGACAGGATCGTCACAAACGCCGAGTTGCCGAGGTAGGGCAGGAACCCGCGCTCGAAGATGCTGGCGAACTGGTCCAGTGTCGGGGTGAACGCGATCCGCGGCGGATCGGTGTAGGCGTCGGCCTCCTGCTTGAAGGCGGTCAGCACCATCCAGATCAGCGGGAACACGAAGAGGATCGCGACCACCCAGGTCGCGGTGGTCAGTGAGGCGGGACCGAGCCGCCTGCGCAGGGTGCTCACTTCACGACCCCCTTGCTCACGTCGAACGCGCGGAACATCAGGCGCAGCGCGAAGGTCGCGACGATCAGCGTCAGTACCACCACGACGACGCCCATCGCCGAGGACTGGCCGATGTCGAAGCCCTGGAACGCGCGCTGGTAGATGTAGTACGGCAGGTTCGTGCTCGCGGTGCCCGGACCGCCCTGGGTCATCAGGAAGATCGCGTCGAAGCTGTTCACGATGTAGATCGCGCCCAGCAGCACCGACAGCTGCAGGTACCGGGACAGGTGCGGCAGCGTGATCGACGCGAACGTCCGCCACCGGCCCGCGCCGTCGACCTGCGCGGCCTCCAGCACGTCCTTCGGCTGGCTCTGCAGGCCGGCCAGGATCAGCAGCATCATGAACGGCGTCCACTGCCACACGACCTGCGCCATGACCGAGGCGAGCGGGAACTCCGACAGCCAGTCGGTTTCGCCGCCGAAGACGAAGTTGAGCAGCCCGTAGGTCGGGTCGAACATCGTCGTCTTCCACAGCAGCGCGCCCGCCGCGGGCAGGATGAGGAACGGCGTGATCAGCAGCGTCCGCACCACGCCGCGGCCGAGGAACTTGCGGTCCAGCAGCAGCGCCAGGCCGAGCCCGAGCAGCAGCGCGACGAACACGCACACCACGGTCAGGACGACCGTGTTGAGCATCGCGCCGCGGAACTGCGAGTCGGCGAACACGTCGGCGTAGTTCTGGAACCCCACGAAGTGCTGCGAGCCGGGCCGCACGAGGTTCCACGACTGGAACGAGTAGACCACCGTCAGGATGAACGGGATCTGGGTCACCACGATGGTGAACAACAGCGCGGGCAGCAGGGGCGCCCGGCGGGCCCAGGCTCCGGTGCCCTTGCGCTTCTCCGGTTTCGCTTCGACTCTCTGTCCACTTGCGACTGTGGGCGCAACGGCGGTCATTTCGTCTCCCGGTAGGAATCGCCGACGGTCTGCGCGTACTCCTGCGACTGCTCGATGGCCTCGTCGACGGTGATCTGCCCGGCGATCGCGGCCGAGAGCTCCTGGCTGACCCGGGTGCCCAGGTCCTGGAACTCGGGGATGCCCACGAACTGGATGCCCGGGTAGGGCACCGGCTTGGTCATCACCTTGCGCTGGTCGGCCGCGTCGATGCCGTCCAGCGTCGGCTGGGCGTAGGCCTTCGCGGCCTCGGCGTACTCGGGGATCCGGTAGGTGGAGAACCGGCACCCCGGCGGGACCCGGTTCCAGCCGTAGGTCTTGCCGACGGTCTGCACGAACTCCTTGTTCGTCATCCACTGCAGGAACTTCCAGGCGTCCTGCTTGTTCTTGCCGACCTTCGGGATCGCCAGCGCCCAGGTGTAGAGCCAGCCACTCGCCTCGGTCTTCACCACCGGCGCGGCGACGTAGCCGGACTTGCCGACGACCTTGCTCGACTCCGGGTCCTCGTTCGTCCCGGCCATCACGGTCGCGTCGTACCACATCGCGGCCTGGCCCTGGCCGTAGCGCGTGCCGCACTCGGAGAACCCGGCGCTGGAGGCGCCGACCTCGCCGTGCTCGCGGACCAGGTTCACGTAGAAGTTCGCGGCCTCGCGGAACTCCGGCGTGTCCAGCTTCGCGTTCCAGTCCTGGTCGAACCACTGCGCGCCGAAGGTGTTGGCGACGGTGGTGAACGGCGCGAGGCTTTCGCCCCAGCCGGGCTTGCCGCGCAGGCAGATGCCGGCGACACCGGCTTGCGGGTTGTCCAGCTTCGCGGCGAAGTCGGCGATCTGCTGCCACGTCGGGTGCTCCGGCATGGTCAGCCCGGCCTGCTCGAACAGGTCCTTGCGGTAGGCCAGGAACGACGACTCGCCGTAGAACGGCACCGCGTACATCGAGCCCTGGTAGGACAGCGAGTCGCGGATGCTCGGGATGAAGTCGGCCGGGTCGTAGCCGGGGCTGGCGTCGATGTAGGGCTGCAGGTTCTCCAGCCAGCCGTTGGCCGCCCACTGCGGGGTCTCGTAGTTGCTGATCATCACCGCGTCGAACTCGCCGCCCTGGGTGGCGGTCGAGGCGGTGATCTTCGCGCGCGCCTGGTTCTCCGGCAGCGACACGAACTTGAGCTTGACGCCCGGGTTCGCCGCCTCGAACTCGTGCGACAGCGAAATGGCGTCGTTCATCTGCGGGTTCGCCACGATCGCGATGACCAGGGTGTTGCCGCCCGCGCCAAGCGCGCCGGCGCCCGCGCAGCCGGTCAGGGTCAGCAGCGCGGCGACCGCGAGGAGTGCCAGCCGCTTACGCATCCGTGGCCCCCGGCAGCACCTGCACCTTCAGACCCGCACCACTGCGCATCAGGTCCAGCGCGTCCGGGAACCGCTCCAGCGGCAACGCGTCGGTCAGCAGGGCTTTCGTGTCGATCGCGCCGGAGGCCACCAGGTCCAGCGCGGCGCCGTAGGAGTGCAGAACAGCCATCGATCCCACCACCGTGATCTCGTCGTTGTAGATCCGGAACGGCGAAAGCGCGACACGTGCCTCCGCCGGGGCGACGCCGAAGACGAGCAGACGCCCGCCGCGGCGCAGCGCGTCGAACGCGGCCTCGATCGCCGGGGCCGCACCGGTGCAGTCGGCCGCCGCGTCGAACCGCTCACCGTCCAGTTCGGACACATCGGTGGCGACGGCGTGCGCACCGAGGTCCTTCGCCCGCGGCAGGCGGGACGCGTTGCGGTCGACGACCGTGACGCGCGCGCCTGCCCGCTGCAGGAGCATCTGCATGACCAGGCCCATCGTCCCGGCGCCGACGACCAGGAAGTGCTCGCCCGCCTCGACCCCGATGCGCCGGACGCCGTGCACCGCGCAGGACACCGGCTCGACGAGGGCGCCCTCCTGCCAGGACAGGTGGTCGGGCAGGCGGTAGCAGGTGCTCGCCGGGACTGCGACGTACTCGGCGAAGGCGCCGTTGACGGTGTCGCCGGTGGCGCCCCAGTTCTCGCAGAGGTTGCCGTGGCCGGCGCGGCACGGGTCGCAGTAGCCGCAGAACAGGGACGGGTCGACGGCCACGCGGTCGCCGACCTGCCACCCGCCGGGGACGTTCTCGCCGATCTCGACGATCTCGCCGGCGAACTCGTGGCCGGGGACGATCGGGTAGGGCGTCGGGGGGAAGTGGCCGTCGGCGATGTGCAGGTCCGTGCCGCAGATGCCGCACGCGCCGACCTTGATCACGACGTCGCGCTCCCCCGGCGTGGGATCGGGAACCTCGCCGACCCTGATGGAACCCGGCTGATCGACGATGGCGGCCCGCATGCCGTCTCACCTCTTCCTGCGCTCATCTGAGCGCCTCACGACTTTGTGGTCACATGTCTGGTCATGCATTAGAGGGGTTTTGGTGGTTTCTCGTCAACGGAGCTGGCGCTATAGTGCTCAGATGAGCGAGACTGGCATGCTGGACGGGCTCACCGCGACGCTGGTGGCGCACCGGTTCTACGTGCTGGGGCAGTCCAAGATCGAAATCGCCGCCGACTTCGGGATCAGCAGGTTCAAGGTGGCGCGGCTGATCGACGCGGCGTTGTCGCAGGGCCTGGTGCGGGTGGAGTTCGCTCCCCCGGCGCCGGTCGACGTGCGGCTGTCCGACGAGCTGCGGTCCGCATACGGGCTGCGGCAGGCGTTCGTGCTCAATCGAGCGGCGAGCACGGGGCCGCGTCCGCAGGTGCGGCGGCAGATCGGGGCGTTCGCGGCGCAGCTGCTGTCGGAGACGGTCACCGAGGACGACGTGGTCGGGTTGTCGTGGGCGCGGTCGGTGAACGCGATGGCGGCGGCGGTGCGCCGGCTGCCGAAGTGCCCGATCGTGCAGTTGTGCGGGGTGCAGGCCGGGATGGACATGCGGGACCGGTCGGTGGAGACGGTGCGGCACGTGGCGGAGGTGTCGGGCGGGGACGCGTACCCGATCTACGGGCCGCTGGTGCTGCCGGACCGCCGGACGACGGAGATCCTGCGGCGGCAGCCGGGGATCGCGGAGACGTTCGCGCAGTTCCCGCGCCTGACGAAGGCCGTGGTGAGCATCGGCGCATGGCTGCCCGGCGAGTCGACGGTGTACGACGCGGTGTCCCCGGCCGAACGCGAGGCGATCACCGCGCGGGGCGCTCGCGCGGAGGTCGCGGCACGGCTGTTCGACGGCGAGGGGAAGCCGCTGTCGACCGGGCTGGCGCACCACGTGCTGGCAATCGACACGGCGGAGCTGCTGAAGGTGCCCGAGGTGATCGCCCTCGGTTACACGGCGCCGAAGGCGGAGGCCATCGACGCCGTGCTGCGGTCGGGGTTGGTGTCGACGCTGATCACGGACACGCCCGCCGCGGAAGGCGCGCTGCGCCTCCGCCAGGGCTGACCGGCTACTTCACCCACTCTGGGGTGCCGGGTCCGCCACGCCCGGGCACTGTGCTGGCCGGCACCATGGCGGCTACTCGCGACACCGCGTTGGCCGTTCCATGCCCGGTCCCGACCGCTCCCGGCGGCGTCTTGGCACTCCCGGCGCCGCGCCGGCCCTGCGCCGTGGTGGCCATTCCCGGCAGCGTGTTGCCCTTCCGCGCGGAGATTTCGCCGTCTACGGCGCCCAGTTGTCACGGCCGGCTTCGCTCCCGGCACTGATCAAGCCGCCGCGGGGGCCGCAGGTGTCGGCCATCCCGGCCGTGTTCGCCCCTCCGGGCAGCGAGTTGGCCGCTCCCCCGGCATGTTCGCCACTCGCGGCGGCGAACCTGCCTCCCGGGACCGCTACTTCACCCGCACCGGCAGCGTGTCCACGCCGTAGACGATCGACGTCCGCCGGTAGCTCAACTGCTCCGGCTCGACGTCCAGCCGCAGGTCCGGGAAGCGCCGCACCAGCGCCGGGTACGCGGCACGCAGCTCCATGCGCGCCAGCTCCGCCCCGATGCACCGGTGCGCGCCCCAGCCGAAGGCCAGGTGCTGCGTCGCCGGGCGGGCGGGGTCGAAGGACTCCATGCCGTCGCCGAGGACGGCGTCCCGGTTGGCCCCGCTCAGCGACACGAACACGATGTCGCCCTTGGCGATCTCCTGCCCGCCGACCGTGACGTCCTCGCGCGCGAACCGCGGGAACGCCACCTGCACCACCGTCAGGTACCGCAGCAGCTCCTCGACGAAATCACGCGCGGCGTCGTCGGAGTCGCGCACCAGTTCGAACGCCCGCCGGTCGCGCAGCAGCACGATCGCGCCCAGCGCCAGCATGCTCGCCGTCGTCTCCAGGCCGCCGGTCAGCACACCGTCGGCGAGACCGGCCAGCTCCTGGTCGGAGATGTTGTCGCCGTGCTCCTTGACCAGCATGCCGAGCAGACCGTCACCGGGCTCGACGCGCTGCTTCTTCACGATTTCGAGCAAATAGGACAGTGACTCCGAGATCGCCCCGAACGAGGCGCCCGCACCGGCGAACAGGTCGAACCGGACCGTGCTCAGCCGCTGGAAGTCGTCACGGTCCTCATAGGAGACCCCGAGCAGTTCGCAGATCGTCAGCGACGGGATCGGCAGCGCGAACGACTGCATCAGGTCGACGGTGCCGCCGTCCTTCTCCATCGCGTCCAGCTGCTCGGCGATGATCTCGTCGATGCGGGGCGTGAGGCGGTTCAGCCGCCGCATCGTGAACTCCGGCGTCAGCATCTTGCGCAGGCGCGTGTGGTCCGGCGGGTCCGCGAACCCGAGCCCGCCGGGGTTCTGCTCGGCGGAAAGCCCCGCCTTGCCGACGAGGTTGGTGTAGTCGTTGCTGAACTTGTCCGTGGCGGCGAGCACTTCCTTCGCCTCGCCGTACCCGGTGACCAGCCACGCGGTGATGCCGAAGGGCAGCGGCAACTTGCTGACCGGCGCCTCCGCCCTGGTGGCGCCCAGTTCGGGCACGGGGTCCAGGCCGTCACGGCGCAGCGGCATGAGCGCGGAATCAGGCAGGACCGAGAGGTCGAAGCCCTTTTTCTGCGCTCTGGCGAGGTAACGGCGGCCCACCCAGGAAACCACACGTGCGCGAAGCCCCATGGCCGCAGATTACACGCGGAGTCCGACGATTCCGGCGTCGCAAGAGAAGTCACTCGCGCAGGTGGTGCAGGTCACCCACTAGGTCGGTGTCTGGTCTGGACCCGGGTGGGGCGGGTACATCGTGGCGTCACGACAACCAGGGGAGTGAGCCGTAATGCCTGACAGGGCCCGCCTCGGGACGGTCGCCGCCGCGGTGTGCGTCCTCCTGCCGTTCGGCCCGGCGGTGGCGAACGCCGCGCCGGCCGAAACCGTGCTCGCGCAGGAGCAGCTCAGGAACATGCCGCAGGGGCTGTGGGGGCTGCTGGGGTTGCTGGGACTGTTCGGCCTCGTGGGGCTGGCCCGCCGCGGGCCGAAGCGCAACGCCAAGAACCCGCTGGCCGGCTACTCCGGCGAGGACGAGGTGGCCCAGGGACGTCACCAGGCACCCGCGCCGCGCGGTGGGTCGCCGATGGACATCCTGCCCGGGCAGAACCCGCAGGTCGAGCGCCCACCGGCGGTCGCGATGGACGCGGCGGGGCAGCGGCCGGAGGCAGCCGCGCCGATGCCCGACCCGCGACGGCCGGTGAGCAAGACGCCGGCCGACGTGCCGATGCCGTCGTACATGTCCTCGCCGTATTCCGCGGAGAGCCAGCCGGCGCACAGCTCGACGGGAGCGGCTTACGGTTCCGGCGAGATGCCCGGCGGGGCTCAGTACGGGGATGGCAGGTCGGCGATGTTCGCCTCGGGTGACATGCCCGCCGCGGCTCAGTCCAGCTACGCCTCCGGGGAGATGCCCGCCGCGGCGCAGACCGCCGATGGCAGGTCGACGGCGTTCGCCTCCGGCGAGATGCCCTCCGGAGCACAGCCCGGCTACGCCTCCGGTGACAGCAGGCCGGCGGCCGTCACCTCTGGGGAGATGGCCGCCGCGGCGCAGCCCAGCTACGCCTCGGGCGAGATGGCCTCCGGCTACGCCTCCGGCGAGAGCAGGCCGGTGACGTCCAGCTCCAGCGACATGCCGTCCGGCTACGCGGCCACGGATGGGACCCGGCCGGCCTACGGCTCCGCGGACGTCCAGCCCGCAGGCCAGTCACCCGCCTCCGGGGAGGTGCCCTCGGCGGCACAGGCGTGGGCGAGCACGGACACGCCGTCCGGGGCGCAGCCCGCCCCCGAGATCCCGTCCCCGGCGCAGCCCTACGCGCCCGGGCGGCAGCCCGCGTACGCCGCCGCGGAGGCGCAGGTCGCCTCGCCGATGGACGTCGCGCCCACGGCCCCGACGCCGGCGCTGTACCGCCGCAACCCGGAGCCGTTCCCGCAGACCGACCAGGACCCGCCGCCGCAACAGCCCGCGGTCCCGCAGCAGCAGGGCACTTTCGCCGGCCTGCCGCGCTACCCGGAAACCGCCGCCCCCGAGCCCGGCCCGCCCGACACCGGCCCCCGGCACCGGCGTTGAGGGGTGGCTCCTGGCCGCGGCCTGCCGCGGCCAGGAGCCACCGGACCTACCGGCGGTAGCGCGCCCGGGATGCAAGTTCGAGTAGCTCCGCAGCAAGCTGGGCAAGACCGCCAGCCGCACGCCGGGCACCCCGGCCGCGCGGCGGCAACACCGCCAGCCGCACGCCGGACAGCACCACCATCCACGCGCCGGACACCCCCGCCGCACGCCGGACACCACCCCCAACCGCGCGCGGGACAGCACCGCCAGCCGCGCCGGTCCACGTCAGCCGCGAGGGGCCTCAGCCTCCGAGTTGGTCCACCGCCGTCACGCGGACCACCGCTGCGCCGGCCTCGTCGGAGGCCGCCAGGTCCACCTCGGCGCTGATGCCCCAGTCGTGGTCGCCCGCGGGGTCGTCGAAGATCTGCCTCACCCGCCAGACCTCGGGCTCCTTCTCGATGATCAGCATCGCCGGGCCGCGGGCGTCCGCCCCGGTTTCGATCCGGTCGTGCTGCTCGTAGTAGGCCTCGAGCGCGGCTTCCCACTCGATGTCGTTCCAGCCGGACGCCGCGTCCAGCTCCCCCAGCTCCGCGTACGCCCGCCGGGCGGCCAACTCGACGCGCCGGAACATCTGGTTGCGCACCAGCACCCGGAACGCCCGCTCGTTGCCCGTGACCGGCGGCGGCTTCTCCGGCAGGCGCTCCGCGGGCACCGGCTCCTCCCCCGGATGCCGCAGCGCCTCCCACTCGTCCAGCAGGCTCGAGTCGACCTGGCGCACCATCTCGCCGAGCCACGCGATCAGGTCCTCCAGCGGCTCGGTCTTCGCCTCGTCCGGCACCGTGCGCCGCAGCGCGTCGTAGGTGTCCGCCAGGTACCGCAGCACCAGGCCCTCCGACCGCGCGAGCGAATAGAAGTTGATGTACTCGACGAAGTTCATCGCCCGCTCGTACATGTCCCGCACGACCGACTTCGGCTTCAGCTCGTAGTCGGCGACCCACGGGTGCCCGCGCCGGTACGTCTCGTAGGCCGCCTCCAGCAGCTCCTCCAGCGGCTTCGGGTACGTCACCTCGTCGAGCAGCGCCATCCGCTCCTCGTACTCGACGCCCTCCGCCTTCAACGCCGCGACCGCCTCGCCGCGCGCCTTGAACTGCTGCTGCGACAGCACCGGCCGCGGGTTCTCCACTGTGGACTCGATCACCGACACCACGTCCAGCGCGTACGTCGGCGACTCGGTGTCCAGCAGCTCGATCGCGGCCAGCGCGAACGGCGACAGCGGCTGGTTCAGGGCGAAGTCCAGCTGCAGGTCCATCGTCAGCCGCACGATCCGGCCCGTCGAGTCCGGTTCGGACAGCCGTTCGACGACGCCCGCGGCCACCAGCGCGCGGTAGATCGCGATGGCCCGGCGGATGTGCTTGCGCTGCGACGGCCGGTCCTCGTGGTTGTCCTCCAGCAGGTGCCGCATGTGCTCGAACGCGTTGCCCGGCCGCGAGATCACGTTCAGCAGCATCGCGTGGCTCACCTGGAAACTCGACGTCAGCGGCTCGGGCGGCGACGAGATCAGCCGCTCGAACGTGCTCTCCGTCCAGTTGACGAACCCCTCGGGCGCGCTCTTGCGGACGATCTTGCGCTTCTTCTTCGGGTCGTCTCCCGCCTTCTGCAGCGCCTTCGCGTTCTCGATCACGTGGTCCGGCGCCTGCACGACCACGTACCCGTCGGTGTCGTACCCGGCCCGGCCCGCGCGCCCGGCGATCTGGTGGAACTCGCGTGCCTTGAGGTGCCGCTGGCGCACCCCGTCGTACTTGGTCAGCGCCGAGAACACCACCGTGCGGATCGGCACGTTGATGCCGACGCCGAGCGTGTCCGTCCCGCAGATCACCTTCAGCAGCCCGGCCTGCGCGAGCTGCTCGACCAGCCGCCGGTACTTGGGCAGCATGCCGGCGTGGTGCACGCCGATGCCGTGCCGCACCAGCCGCGACAGCGTCTTGCCGAACCCGGCGGAGAACCGGAAGTCCCCGATGGCCTCGGCGAGCGCGTCCTTCTCGGCGCGGGTGGTGACGTTGATGCTCATCAGGGCCTGCGCCCGCTCGATCGCGGCGGCCTGCGAGAAGTGCACGACGTAGACCGGGGCCTGCCCGCCGGTGAGCAGTTCGGTCATCGTCTCGTGCAGCGGGGTGAGCGCGTACCGGTAGGTCAGCGGCACCGGCCGCTGCGCCGACGTGACCACCGCGGTGGTGCGGCCGGTGCGACGGGTCAGGTCCTTCTCGAAGAAGGTGACGTCACCGAGGGTGGCCGACATCAGCACGAACTGCGCGTTCGGCAGCTCCAGCAGCGGCACCTGCCACGCCCAGCCACGGTCCGGCTCGCTGTAGAAGTGGAACTCGTCGGCCACGACCTGGCCGACCGGGGCGTCGGCACCGAACCGCAACGCGATGTTCGCCAGGATTTCCGCCGTGCAGCAGATGATCGGGGCATCCGGGTTGACCGCGGAGTCGCCGGTCATCATCCCGACGTTGTCGGCGCCGAAGATCTCGATGAGCTGGAAGAACTTCTCCGAGACCAGCGCCTTGATGGGCGCGGTGTAGTAGCTCCGCAGGCCGTGGGCCATCGCGGTGAAGTGCGCACCCACCGCGACCAGGCTCTTTCCCGAGCCGGTCGGGGTGGACAGGATCAGGTTGGCGCCGGAGACGACCTCGATCAGCGCCTCTTCCTGCGCCGGGTACAGCTCGAGCCCGCGTTCGGCCGTCCAGGCCGAAAACGTCTCGAACAGCGTGTCGGGATCGGGATCCGCTGGTAGGAGGTCTGAGAGGCTCATCGTGGGTACCATCGTGCCACCCGCGGCCGGAGAGCAGATGGGGCCCATCGCGGCCGGTCCCGTCAAGCCGTAGGCTTCCCACACACAGGTGTAATCCGGAGGGCTTTCATGGCACAGGACATCGTCCCGATCGAACTCGGGCTGCCGCAGGGGGACCTGGTGACCCTCTGGGCCCCGCGCTGGCGGGAGGACGGCGAGGAGTGGGAGGCCTTCCTCGGTGACGAGGAGGATCTGTACGCCTTCCCCGACGCCGCGCACCTGGCCGCGTTCGTCCGCACCGCCGAGCAGCACGACCTGATCGACCACCCGGCGTGGAACGCGGTCCCGGCGCTGAACGTGCCGGAGCTGATCCCCGACGACGACCACTCCTACGACCTGGTCGGCGTGCCCGAGCTGGTCGCCGAGGACCCGGACTCGTGGACGATCAGCGAGCTGGCCGAGATCGTCGGCATCGTGCGCTCGCTGGCCGACGTGTGCGAGCTCGACGAGGTCCACGAGGTGCTGGACGCCACCGAGGGCTTCTCGCTGCTGGAGCAGGGCAGGCTGCCGTTCACCGGCCGCGAGGGCGAGCGCCTGTGGAACGACCTGTCCGAGGCCGTGTCCGAGAAGTGGGACACCGTGCTGGACGCGATCGACGGCCTGGTCAAGGTGCCGGACGTGGACGCCGGTGTGCTCGAGCAGACCGCCGAGGAGCTGGCCACCTTCCTGGAGGAGTCGGCCGAGGCCGAGGTCGAGTCCGAGCAGGCCGACGAGGACCTCGACACGGTCGAGAGCACCGACGCCGACGACGAGGAAGAAGAGGACGTCCCGGTCGGTTTCTGGGGCGAGGTCGGCATCGACCCGATCAAGATCATCACCGCCGGCGACGAGTACTACTCGCTGCGGTGCTACCTGGACGACGAGCCGATCTTCCTGGGCAGCGACGGCCGGATCGACGTGTTCAAGTCGGAGAAGGCGCTCGCGCGGGCGCTGGCCGACTCCGCCGCGTTCGCCGACTCCGACCTGGCCGAGGTGTCCACTTGGGACGAGGTGCTCGCCAAGGCCACCGCGGGTGAGCTGGAGGTCGAGGTCGACACCGAGAACACCTACGTGCTGGCCGGCCTGGACGAGGACCTGGCCGAGGGCCCGGACGCGATCGACCCGACGCAGCTGGACCTGGCGGTCGAGCTGCTCACCGACGCCGCGGACTGGGCGGGCGACGACACGGTGGCCGCCGCACTGTCCACTTCGGAGAGCCTGGGGTGGCTGGTGTCGTTCGTGCTGAAGCCGGACCCGGGCCGGCTCGCGCCGAGCGCCCCGTTCGACACCGAGCAGAGCGAGTGGCGCAAGCTGGTGGAGGCCTTCGAGAACCGGCTGCGGGTGCACTGACCCGTCACGGACCGAGCAGGCGCGCCGCGTTCCCACCGAGGACCGCGGCGCGCACTGTTTCCGACGGCGTGACGCGCTCGACCAGCGCGCGGGCCAGCGCCGGGTCGCCGTAGGGCGCGTCCGAGCCGAACAGCGTCCGGTCCGGCACCTCCGCGATCGCCAGCCGCACGGAGAACACCAGGCTCGCCGTCGACAGCTCCAGCCAGAGGTTCGGGGTCTCGCGGACGAGCTCGATCGCGTCGATCCAGTGCGTCCCGCCGAGCTGGCTGATCACCAGCGGCGTCCACGGGTACTTCCGCGCGAGCGCGCCGATGGTCGCCAGGTCGTCGGCGGTGGTCGGGGCCGCGCCGTGGACCACCACCGGCAGGCCGTCGGCGGCGCGGAGCACCGGTTCCAGCAGGTCGGCGCGGCCGGGCGGCGGGGTGAGCTCGCCGATGCCGTGCCACATCCGGCCGGTCTCCTCGACCGCGGCTGCCACGTCCGGCCCGGACAGGTCCACCGAGCCGAAGCCGAGGAACCGGTCCGGGTGCGCGGCCACCGCGTCATCCAGTTCGCGCAGGGCCGCGGCCCTGCCGTCGCCGCTGCCGGCCAGGCTCTGCGACAGCACGGCCATCTCCGCCTTCAGCTCGTCCAGTGTCATCGCGCGTTCGGGGTGCGGGCGGGTCGCGAACAAGATCGCTTTGTCGACACCGGCCTCGTCGAGGAGGGTGAGGTGCTTCTCGACCGGGTCGTGCACATGGCTGTGAGCGTCGATGATCAAGGTCTTCCTCCGGGAATCGTGGTACTCCCGGCAGTGTTGATCCCTGACATGGTGGGAAGGTCAAGTGATGCTGATCGGTGAGCTCGCTAGGCGCACCGGGACGACCGAGCGGCTGCTGCGGTACTACGAGCGCGTGGGGTTGCTGACCGCTCAGCGCCGCGACAACGGGTACCGCGAGTACGACCCCGGCGCGGTCGAGCGCGTCCGGCAGATCCGCGAACTGCTCACCGTCGGCCTGCCCACCCGGGAGATCCGCCGCATCATCGACTGCGCCAACCCGGACGGCACGCTGGACGCCTGCCCCGGCGTCCTGGACACCCTGCGCGCCCGGCTCACCGAGCTGGACGCCCGCGCCGCGGAACTGACCGCCGCACGGGCCGCGCTCCGCCAGGCGATCACGACGACCGAGTCTCGGCTCGGACCGGCGTGAGGCCGATCGCCAGCACCGGGAACACCGCGGCGACGCAGAACGCCAGCGCGTAGCGGGAATCGCCGATCACCAGGCCCAGCAGGGGTGGCGTGAGGGACGCCGCGATGTTCTGCGCCGTGTTCTGGGTTCCCATCGCGCGCCCCGCCCAGTCGATCCCGGCCAGCTCCGCCGACGCGGTGAACCCGAGCCCGTTGTCCGCCACCGTGATCACCGCGGCCAGGACCAGCGCGAACAGCACCACCCACATCCAGCTCACGTCGCCGACGGCGACCAGCAGCATGACCGCCGCGCTCGCCATCGCCAGCTGCCGCATCGGGCGCAAGCGGCTGCCCACCCGGTCCGACCAGTACCCCGAGACCAGACGGCCGACCGCGCCCAACACCTGCACCGCCGCCAGGAACCACCCCGCCGCCAGCGCGCTCCAGCCATGCGCCGACACCAGGTACACCGGCGCGAACGCGGACACCGCGAACTGCGGCACCACCAGCAGCGCGCTCGCCCCGTGCAGCCGCCACAGCGTCGGCGTCCGGTACGGCGACGCCGGCTTCGGCGCGCCCGGCTTCTTCTCCGGCCGCGGCGGGTCGATCACCAGCCACGCCACCAGCGCGGCGACCACCAGCCCGAACACCGCCGGGAACAGCACCGCGGACTGGAAGCCCCAGTGCTGCGCCAGCGGCGGCAGGGCCAGCGCGGCGACGCCGACGCCGAGCGGCTGCGCGGTCTGCCGCACCCCCATCGCGGTGCCCCGCTCGTCCGGGCCGAACCAGCCCATCACCGCGCGCCCGCTGGCCGCGTTGACCGACGCGGTCAGCGCCCCGGCGAGCAGGAACAACGCGAACAGCACCCCGGTCGACGGCGTCACCAGCGAGGTGACCAGCAGCAGCGCCGACGACGTGCCGAGACCGATCGCCATGACCAGGCGCTCGCCGTAGCGGTCGGCCGCCGCGCCCCAGGCGATCAGCGTGAACAGCAGGCCGATGCTCGGCGCGGCGACGATCGTGCCCGCCTCCGCGAGCGTCAGCCCGGCCGCGCGCATCTCCGGCACCAGGAACGGGATGCCGTAGAGGAACGAGCAGCTCGCGGTCTGGGCCGCGAGGCCGAGCGCGAGGATGCCCCACCGGCGCCTACTCCTCGTGTCCAGCCCCGCTGCCCGGCTCATCGCGACCATCCCAAGATGTGAGAACTTGTTCTTACATCTTGGACTTTACTTGCCGACGCTAACGATCACAAGAGCTTTCAGACCAACTCGGCGTAGCCCGGTTTGATCACGTTGTTGATCAGGTCGAGCCGTTGATCGAAATCGAGGAACGCCGACTTCATCGCGTTGATCGTGAACCACTGGAAGTCGGACCACCCGTAGCCGAACGCGTCGGCGAGTGCGGCGAACTCGCTCGACATCGAGCAGCCGCTCATGAGCCGGTTGTCGGTGTTGACGGTCACCCGGAAGCGCAAGTCCGCGAGTAACCCGATCGGATGGTCGGCGATCGACGCGGCGGCGCCGGTCTGCACGTTGGAGGACGGGCAGATCTCCAGCGGGATGCGGCGGTCGCGGACGTAGCTCGCCAGCCGGCCGAGGTGGACCGTGCCGTCCGGATCGCGTTTGATGTCGTCCACGATCCGCACACCGTGCCCGAGCCGTTCGGCGCCACAATGCTGAATCGCCTCCCAAATGGAAGCGAGTCCGAACGCCTCACCGGCGTGAATGGTGAAATGCGCGTTATTGGTGCGCAGATATTCGAATGCGTCGAGGTTGCGAGTGGGCGGGAATCCGGCCTCCGGTCCCGCGATGTCGAACCCGGCCACTCCGGAGTCCCGGTAACGCACCGCGATCTCGGCGATCTCAGCCGCCCGGGCGTGCTGACGCATCGCACACAGCAAAGTACCCATTCGGATGACTTTTCCCTGCTGAGCGGCTCGACGCTCACCCTCCGCAAACCCCGCCTGGACGGCCTCGACGACCGCGTCCAGCGACAGGCCGCGCTCGACGAACAACTCCGGCGCGTAGCGCACCTCGGCGTAGACGACGCCGTCGTCGGCGAGGTCCTCCACGCACTCCGCGGCCACCCTGACCAGCGCTTCCTCGGTCTGCATCACGCCGCAGGTGTGGGCGAAGGTCTCCAGGTAGGACTCCAGGGAGCCGGAGTCGGCGGCGTCGCGGAACCAGCGGCTCAGCTCGGCCACGTCCGTCGTGGGCAGATCGCGGTACCCGAGGGCGTCGGCCAGTTCGATCACGGTCGCAGGACGGAGTCCTCCGTCGAGGTGATCATGGAGCAGTACCTTGGGCGCCCGCCGGATGTTTTCCATGGTCAGGGGCGCTCTGGTGGCGTTGTCGGACATGCTCCGACGGTACCCCCGCGGCGGTCACCTACATGGACGCGCGCGGTCGCGACTCTCAGCCTCCACTCAAGCTTCAGACCGCCGCCCGGCGGCTCGCATTCGGCCGGTCGGGGTGACCACGACGTTCCCGCCTTTACGGGGGCGATACCCAGAGCAATTCCGCAATGGTTAAGCTTCGCCCACGTCCCTCTTTCCCCGCCGACGAAGGACACCGAAGTGACCACTGATAACCACATTGGAGCTCCGTCCTTCGACCGGATGCGCAACATGCTGGTGCGCGCGGCCGAAGTCCGCGAGAGCGAGCAGCAGCAGATCTTCGACGCGCTCGACGACATCTACGCGCGGCTCGCTCCGGTCGACTCGCTGGGCGCCGTGCGCAAGCGGCTGTCGGAGCTGCCCGACCGCACCGAGGTCGGCGTGCTCGCCGAGCGCCTGGACGAGGCCATGTCGCGCCTGGAGGCGCAGGACAACGCGCTGGCGGACCTGGCGCGCGCGGTGGAGAGCATCGTCGACAAGCTGGCGAAGCCGTTCGCCCAGCTCGACGGCCGTCTCGACGGTGTGGCCGCCCGCTTCGAGGGTGTCGCGGGCCGGATGGACGGGCTCGAGGACAAGCTGGAGAACATCCACCGCCGCCTCGACGACCTGAACGGGCACCTGGACAAGCAGGACGCGAAGCTCGACGCGCTGCCGCAGGCCGTGCACGGGCCGGTGAAGGAGCGCATCGAGATGGCCGAGTCCATCCTGCGCGACCGGGTCGACTCGGGCATGAGCGAGCTGCGCGAGCGGGTGGACAACGGCGTCGGCGAGCTGCGTGAGCGCGTCGAGAACGGCCTGTCCGACCTGCGCGGCCGCGTGGACGAGGCGGACAACCAGCACCGCGAGCGCGTCGAGGCGGCCACGCAGGCCCTGCGCGGCGCGATCGACGAGACCGGCGAGATGCTGGACCCGACGGAGCGGCTGGAAGCGCTGTCCGCCCGGCTGGAGCAGATCACCGGCCGCCTGGACGACCTGGCCGGCCGGATCGACAAGGTCGACGAGGGTGTGGCCGCGCAGTTCGGCGACCTCGGCGGCGCGGTCAAGAGCGGTTTCTCGCGGGTCGAGGGCACGCTGTCCAGCCGCCCGGACACTGAGTCGGTGGGTTCCCTGGTGCGCCGCAGCAACGAGGAGTCGGAGCGGCGCATCGGCGGCCAGCTCGACGAGGCGATGGCGACGTTCGCGGAGCTGATGCTGGGTGGCGGCCCGTCGGTGCCGCAGATCGCCCCGCCGCCGCCCGCGCAGCGCCAGCCGCGCCGGGCCCGCAACGGCCGGGCGCCGAAGAACGCCGACGTGAAGCCCAAGTCCGAGGGCGACGACACCGAAGCCTGAGTTCTCGTGGATCGGCCCCGGGCGTGCCATGCCCGGGGCCTTTTCCGTGTCTAGGCTCGGGGCATGTTGCGGTTGGGAATCCCGGTGCTCGGTGTCGACGACCTCGCTCGGGCGGAGGCGTTCTGGACAGAGGCGCTCGGCCTGCGCGTGACGAGCGAGTGGGAGAACCCGAACTGGCGCACCCTCAGCGACGACGATGGTCCGGTGCTGGGGCTGATGCGCAGCGAGACCCCGGTGCAGCGCCACCCGCGGATCCACCTGGACCTGTTCGTGGAGTCGGCGGACGAGCAGGCCGCCGAGGTGGCCCGGCTGGTTGGCTTGGGGGCGGTGCAGGTGGACTGGGATCTGTATCCGGAGGACCCGGACTTCGTGGTGCTGGCCGCCCCCGAGGGAAACGTGTTCTGCATCGTGGACCTGGGCCACGATGCAGCGGCGACCTGAGGGCGGCTCTGGGGGGTGTTCGAACCGCAAGCCGGCAACGAAAAGCAAGCGACTACCCCAACCAGACCTCCCCCGCCCCCGATCCACAGCCGATCTTTGGTCGCCGACCAGCCGTGTCAAGGCACGCTTTCCCGCCATTAAACGGCAGCACGGGGACAAAAACACA
>NZ_JBEXTZ010000097.1:0-31435 GCF_040614195.1 Amycolatopsis sp. NPDC006125 | reverse complement strand
GCCGGGCCCGCTCGCGCCGCCGGCCTCGCTTGCGCCGCCCGCCCGGCTCGCGCCTCCCGCGCCGAGTGCTCGGCTGGACCACCCCTGTAGCCAGGGTTTCGGCTGTGCCCGGGGGTGCTGGGCACGTGCCTTCCCGTGGCTCGGGCCCGCTCGGCGGCGGCTCGGGCGACTTCGCGCGGCGCCTCCGTCAGCTCCCGCTCACCGCAAGGCGCCCACGTCCGGCAGGGTGCGCCGCCTTGTCGCGGCCACCGCCAGCGCGATCACCAGCGCCCCGCTGACCAGGAGGAACGCCGGGCCGCCGCCGTAGCGGTCGCCTACCGGCCCGGCCAGCGCGGAGCCTGCGGCGCTGCCGATCTGGCCCAGCGTCGTCAGCCAGCCGTACAGCTCGCCGCTGCGGTCCTCGCCGACGCCCGCCACGAGCTGGTCGTGCACCGCGAGCCACGGCGCCAGCGCCAGCCCGAACACGGCGATCACGACGGCCATCACCGCGACACTGCCCGGCAACGCCAGCGGGAGCGACGTCAGCGCGAGAGCGCCCAGCAGCGCGGTGTAGGTGTTCCGCTGAGCACTACGCGGCGGCCGGGCCGCCAGCGCCACCCCGCCCGCGAGGCTGCCCGCCGACCACACCGCGACCAGCAACCCCGACTGCCCGGCGGCACCCTCGTGCTCGGCGAATGCCGGCACCAGCACCCACATCGCCCCCATGCACACCCAGTAGGCGAGGTAGGCCGCGCCGAGCGTGTGCACGGCGGGGTCGCTCAACAGGCCACCGCGCCGCGGCCGGGCACGCTCGAACACGGGCACCAGCACGACCCCGACGACCAGCCCCGCGACGCCGGCCAGCGTCGTGACGGCCAGCGCCGCAGTCGGCCCTGCCAGCGCCGCCCAGCCGCTCACCCACAGCGGCCCGCCGATGTAAATCGTTTCCAGCGCGACCGAGTTGACCGCGTACGCCCTGGTCAGCTGCGGTCTCGCGAGGCGGGGGAGCATGGCGCGCAGGCTCGCCGACACCGGCGGGGTGGCCAGTCCCGAGGCTGCCGCGAGCCCGGTGAACAGGGCCGGCCCGTGGGTGCCGGCGAGCGCGAGCTGGGATGCGGTGAACAACGCGCCGGACAGCACGAGGACCCGCCGGTCGCCCGAGACCGGCAGCGCGCGGGCCCACAGGGGAGCGGCGACCGCGGTGCCGATGGCCGCCGCCGCGCCCGCCAGGCCCGCGGCGGTGAAGCTGCCGGTGGCCTCGACGCCGGTGAGCGTCACCAGCAGCGGCCGCATCGCGATGGGCAGCTGGGCGAGGTTCAGGCAGCCGATCAGAACCAGGGCGCGTACATTCATAACTTATGAATGAGCCGGAGCAGCGGAGCGCAAACCTGCTCGGCGCGACGTCGCTGCTGGTGGCCGGCGCGGTGCGGGACGCGGTCACCGAGGCTGTCGGCGCCGGTGGAGTGCTGGGGGAGGCGCTGATCGCCATCAAGGACCAGCCGGGCCGGACGGCGGACTGGCTCGCGGGGGTCCTGCACATCTCCCAGCCCGGCACGGCGCACCTGGTCCGGCGGCTGACCGAGCAAGGCTGGATCACGCGCGAGAGCGAAGGCCGCAGGCGCCCGCTGAGGCTCACCCCGGAGGGCGAACGCCGGGCCGCGGATGCGCTGGCCGCGCGGCAGGCCGTGCTCGACCGCCTGGTGGAGCGCCTGTCCGGCGAGCAACGCGCGCAGCTCGCCGCGGTGGCCGAGGCGCTGCTCGGCCCGGAGGCCCGCAGCGAGCAGACCCTGGCCGAGCTGTGCCGCCTGTGTGACCGCTCGGTGTGCCGGAAGTGCCCGGTCCATGAGGGATGGCGCAAGTGCCGCCCGGGAGGTGGATGACCGGCGGGTGGGGTTTGCCTGCGGTGTGTAGTGGCACCAGCGGGGGCGGGAAGGTGCCGCCGCCCAGGCGGAGGTGGCAGGTGGGAGGCCAGAGCCGGGCGGCCCGGGCGCCGTAAGCTGCCGCCCGCAGATTGATGCCACGCGCGGCCGGGTGGGTGGTGCCGCGGCGCGGAGCGGGACGCTGCGAGCCGGTGCGAGACGGGCGGTGCCACGTCTGCGGCTGGCGCTGGGGCAGCAGGGTGGGTGGTGCCGGTCCGTGGGCTGGCGCCGCGACGTCGGGATCGCATGGGCAGGTGGGTGGCGCGTGTCGCGGCCGGGTGGGTGGTGCCGCCGGTGGGTGGTGCCGCCGGGTGGGTGGTGCTACGGCCCGTGGGCTGGCGCTGTGAGTTGCCGCAAGGCGGGGCGTAGGGCGCGCGGGTTGGCGTTGCGTGTCGGGGCCCGGTGGGCCGCGGCGCGGAGCGCGCGCCGCCGATCGGGCGCCGTGGTGCGGAGGTTCCGTGGCCCGCAGAGCGGGCGCTGAGAGCTCGGCCCGAGGTGGGGTGCCACGATTCGCGGCTTGGTGCTGCGCCGTCGTCGGGTGGGTGGTGCCGCCGGGGGGCTACGGCCCGTGGACTGGCGCTGCGAGTCGCCGCAAAGGAGGGCGCGCGTGTGGGCGCTGCGTATCGCGGCCCGGTGAGGCGGCGCCGGGGGGCGGGTGCTGCCGAGCGGGCGCGTGGCGCGGACGTTCCGGGGTGCGCGGAGCGGCCTGAAGCGCCGCTGCCGTGGGCGGTGCCGCGCGCGCCATGCACGTTGTATACAACGGGTGTGCGACGGCTCAGGCGACGTGCGACGTGCGGCACTACACGGACAGCCCGTGCTCGCCCATCACGCCGATTCCGGTCGCTCCGTCAAAATCAGCAGTTCGGCCGCACCCACCCGAAGGACCCCGTCGTCCAAGGGGACGCACCGGACCCCGCCGTGGCCGCGCAAACCGCGGAAAGCGCCGGGCGCGAACGCGACGTCCATCCACGCACACGGGTGCGCGGGGCGGTGCGCCTGGAACCGCACGGGACCCGCGCCGCTGTCGAGGCTGAACATCGCTCCCGGCGTCGTCCGCGTGCGGGCGAGCGTGTCGACGTCGAAGCCACGCAACACGATGTTCCGCCGGGCCCGCACCGGATCGGGCGACGTCAAGCCGAGGGCGTCGAGCGCCTCGGCCGCGAACACGGTCACCGCCGCCTCGCGATGTGCCGGGTGGTTGAAGTACCTGTCCCCGACCAGCCCCAGCCCGGCGCGCACCGTCACCGACTCGCGCGCCACCGCACCCGGCTCGGGGCGGGGCCCGTCGGCCGGGCGGCCCTCGTAGGCGTGGACCGGCGACACGACGAGCGCGACGATCTCGACACGCACCCGCGCCAGAATACTTGATCGACCGGGCCCGCCCGCCGTGCGAGACTGCGCTGGTGAACCACTGGGGGTTGCCGTCGCCGTGGTCGCGCGCGCCGTGGATGCTGCTGCGCCGGCCGTCCGTCGCGGTGGCCGTGGCGGCTGCGGCGTTCCTCGTCGCGCTGCCCGCGGCCGCCGCCGCGTTGTTCCTGTCCGCCGCGGGCAACGCCGCCCTGCAGAGCCAGGTCGCCGACGCCTGCCCGGCCTACACCGGCGCGCACGTGAGTTCGGCCCTGCGCCTGGACAATCCGGCACTCCTCGACGCGCGCGAGCGGGCGCTCACCACCGAGGGCGGCCGCGTGCCACGGCTGTCCGCACCCGTGACCACTCTCTTGCAGCAGGGCGAGTTGGGCCGCAACAAGGTGAACCTGGTCGCCCGCACCGGGTTCGCCGACCATGTGCGCGTCCTCGACGGCGGCCGCGGCCCCGGCGTGTGGCTGCCCGACGGGTTCGCCGCGGAGAAGGGGATTCGCGCCGGTGACCACGTCCCGGTCACCACGGCCGGCCGCACCGTCACGCTCCCCGTCGCGGCGGTGTACCGGGACCTGCGGTCCGACCCCGACCAGCCGTACTGGTGCAGCCTCGCCGAGCTGTACCGCGGCAAACCGCTCGGCGAGACCCCGATCTACCCGCTCGCGCTCCTGTCGCGGGAGGACTTCCTCGGCGCGGCGGGAGGCAGCGGAGTCCAGATCGGCACCACGATCGAACTGCCGCTCGACGCGGACGGCCTCACCACCGCGAACGCCGTGCCCGTCCTCGATGGCCTGCAACGGCTGCGCGACGACACCAACCAGGCCGTGGACCGGTACCCGGACCGAGTCCAGTTCGTCTCGAACCTGCCCGCGATGACCGACCGCGCGAACCTCGTCGTCCGCGCGCTCACCGGCACGGTCGTGCCCCTCGCCGCGGCCGCCACGCTCGCCGGGCTCGTCGTGGCCGGTGCGGCGGGCGGGTTCTGGGTGGACCGGCGCCGGGCCGAGCTGACCGTGTTGTCCGCGCGCGGCGTCGGCCCGGCCGCGCTCGCCGGGAAGGCCGTGCTCGAAGTCGCGCTCGTCGTCGCCGCCGGGGTGGCCGGCGGCTGGTTCGCGGCGCGGGCCCTGGTCGCCTCGGCGGGGCCGAGCGGCCTGTTCACGCCGGCCGCCGTGCACGGCTCGATCTGGGCGGTCGCCGGCGCGTTCGGAGTGACGCTCGGCGCGGTCGCGCTGGTCGCCGCGCGGCGGGCGGCGCACCTGTTCGACGTGCCGCCGGTGCGGGCGCGCCGCGCGCGGTGGGTGCCGTGGGAACTCCTGCCGCTGGCGGCGGCAGTGGCGAGCTGGTTCCTGCTCGGCGACGACGTCCAGGCGGGGGCGGGCGGAGCGGCCGGCACCGTGGCGCGCGTGCCGCCCCGGCTGGTGGTGGCGCCGATCCTGCTGGTGATCGCCCTCGCGATCGCGGCGGCGCGGGCCGTGCGGTGGCTGCTGTCCCGGGCGCGGGCGCGGGGTGGTCCGCAGCGCCCCGGCTGGTTCCTGGCCAGCCGCCGCGTGCTGGCCGGGCCGGTGGCGGCGGCCGTGCTGACCGGCGCGACCGCGGTGCCGGTCGCGCTCGCCGTGTACGGGGCGTCGGTGACCGGCTCGGTGGACCGCACTCTGCACGCGGAGGGCCAGCTGATCGTCGGCACGGACGTGGTGTTCTCGCTGGAGACCCGCGCGCCGGTGCCGCCCGCGCTCGCGGACCGGGCGAGCCTGGTGTCCGCCTACGGCAACGCCCGCGTCGCAGGCAGCACGGTCGAGGTGCTCGGTGTCGACCCGGCGACGTTCGGCCGGGCCGCGTTCTGGGATCCCGCGCTGCCCGGCCCGTCGCTGGACGAGCTGCTCGGACGGCTCGCGCGCGGCGAGCCGGTCGCGTTGCTGGCCGGTTTGAACCGCGCGCACGGAATGTCCACAGTGGACATCGGCGGGCGGACCGTGCCGCTGACCGTGGTGGCGGTTCCGCAGCTGCCGGGCAAGAAGTCGGGCAACCCGCTGCTCGTGGTGCGCCAGGACGTCCTGGACGGGCTCGGGCTGGTGACCCGGCCGCAACTGTGGGTGCGCGGGGACCCGGACGAGATCCTGGCCGAGGCGTCCGGGCTGCCGGTGCGCACCTACGCGGAGGCGGCGAACGTGACCGCGGCCGGGGTGTACTCGCCGATCACCTACACGTTCGGCTTCCTCGCGGCGGTGTCGCTGCTGTGCGGGGCCATCATCGTGGTCGGGTTGCTGCTCTACCTGACGGCGAAGGCCCGCGCGCGGCGCAGCGCGTATGTCCTCTTGCGACGGATGTCGGTGACACCGGCCGATCACTGGCGCGCGCTGTGCTTCGAGGTGGGCGGGCTGCTGCTGGCCGGGTTCGTTGCGGGACTGGTGCTCGCCGTGGTGGCGGTCGGCCTCACCGCCGGGGCCTTCGACGTCAACCCCTCGACCCTGCCCGGCACGCTGCTGAGCCCGCCGTGGGGGCTGGCCGCCGGGCTGGCGGCCGCGGCGGCCGTCACCACCGCGCTCGCGGCGGGCGCGGCACAACGCGCGGTGTCCCGCGCCCGGCCGGCGGAGGTGCTGCGTGACGCGCGATGACCGGGCGTTGTGGTGCGAAGGCGTCGCCTACGACTACCCGACGCGGGGCGAGACCGTGCACGCCTTGTCCGGCGTGGCGCTGACGGTGCCGCGCGGGGCGATCACGGCGGTGGTCGGGCCCTCCGGCTCCGGCAAGTCGACGCTGCTGAAGATCCTGGCCTGCCTGGAACGGCCGGAGGACGGTCGCGTGTGGATCGACGGCACCGAGGTCACCGCGTCGTCCGCGCGGGCTCGCCGGGCGGTGCGCCGCACGCGGGTGGGCTACGTGTTCCAGGACCCGGCGGACAACCTGCTCGACTACCTCACCGTCGCCGAGCACCTGGCGCTCGCGGCTCGCCTGCGTGGCCGGGACACGAGCGCCGAGCTGGTCGGGGTGCTGGGTTTGGGGCACCGCACCGGTCACGTGCCCCGGCGGCTGTCCGGCGGCGAGCAGCAGCGGGTCGCGCTGGCCTTCGCCGCGGCTGGTGAACCGGCGGTGGTGATCGCCGACGAGCCGACCGCGCAGCTGGACCGCGACTCGGCCGGGCGGGTCGTGGAAGCGTTGCGGCTACTGGCCGACCGCGGGCAGGCGATCCTGCTCGCCACGCACGATCCGGAGGTGAGCCGGGTGGCGGACCGGGTGGTGGAGCTGGTGGACGGCAGGCTGGGGGAGGTCTCGTGCTGAGCCTGCGTGGGGTGCACAAGAGCTACGACGGCACGCCGGCGCTGCGGCCCGTCGACGTCGAACTCGTGGCGGGGGAGCTGGTCGTGCTGACCGGGCCGTCCGGGTCGGGCAAGAGCACGCTGCTGATGATCGCTGGCGGCTGGGAGACCCCGGACGGCGGCCAGGTGGTGCCGCACCCGCCGCTGCCGGACCTGCCGGTGGAGCGGATGTCCTGGCAGGACCTGGGTTTCGTGCCGCAGTCGATCAGCCTGTTCGAGGAGCTGACGCTCGCCGACAACCTCGCGCTGGCCCGCGGCGGTCCCGGTGGCGCGGAGCTGCTGGAGGCGCTGGAGCTGGGGCACCTCGCCGAGCGGCGTCCCGGCGAGGTGTCCCGCGGCGAGCAGCAGCGGGTGGCGGTGGCCAGGGCGCTGGTCGCCTCCCCGGCGCTGGTGATCGCCGACGAGCCCACTTCGCACCAGGACCACCGCCGGGCCGATCTCGTGCTCGGCCTGCTGCGGGCCGCGGCGGACCGGGGCGCGGCGGTGCTGATCGCCAGCCACGACCCGGCCGTGGTGTCCCGCGCGGACCGGGAGATCCGGCTCGGCGCGGACGCGGTCACGCGCGGATGAACCGCGTCCCGCCCGCGACGAGCACCGCGACCGCGCCGACCACCAGCAGTGCCGACGACAGTCCGGTGAGGACACCCGACAGCCCCAGAACCACCAGCGGGCAGACGAACTGGCCGATGAACATCGCCGAGGTCCACACCCCGGTGCCGCGGCCACGCTGCTCGAACGTCAGCGATCCCAGCGCCCAGGTCAGCAGCGCGGGCAGCAGCAAACCGTTGCCCAGCCCGGCCACCACGGCGCCGGCGACCGCGACCGGCAGCGACTGGGCCAGGCCCAGCCCGAGGACGCCGAGTCCGGAAAGGACGAAGGCGGCCGGGATGGTCACCCGCGGCCCGAACCGCGCCACCTTCGCGAACGACCACGCCGCGAGGGCCGTCGCGAGCGAGGCGATCGCGCTCACGAAACCGATGGTGCTGCTGGACTTCACGCCGATCCCGTCGAGCACGTAGGACAGCTCGACGATCAGCACGTAGAACACCAGGCCGCCGATGAGCGTGACCCCGACCGGCGTGAGCAGGCGGCGCCACGGCAGCGGCGGCAGCGCGGCGGCGGTGGTCCGCCGGGGCTGCCAGATGTGGCGCGCGGCGAGGAACGCCAACGGCAGGCTCACCGCGTACAGCCAGAACGGGGTCCGCCAGCTGTGCGCGCCGAGCAGGCCGCCGACGGCGAGGAAGACCGTCGCGGCCACGGTGGTGAACACGGTCTGCAGCCCGAAGTAGCGGTTGCGGAGCGGACCGGCGAAGTAGTCGGCGAGCAGCGTGGTGCAGCAGGTCATGATCGCGGCCTCGGTCAGGCCGACGAGAATCCGGCTGACCAGGATGAGGTGCAGCGAGTCCAGCCACAGCGGCGCGGTGCCGACGACCGCGTAGACGACCAGCGCGCCGACCAGGAGACGCTTGCGGCCCAAGCGATCCACGATCCGCCCGGCGACGGTCGCGGTGAGACCGATGACGAGCGCGGGCACGGTCAGCAGGACCGGGGTGAGCGCCGCGACGCCGGGCGTGCCGGCGAACGCCTGCTGGATGCTGGGCAGCACGGGCGCGAGCAGCACCGAGCCCAGGACGGACAGGCAGCTGGCGAACAGCAGGACGAGAGCCTGGGCGCGGCCGGCGGGCCGTCCGGTGGCGGGGTCGAGGGCGATCCCGGCGGTGGGGCTTGGGGCCCTGTCGGCGGTGGGGTCTGGGGCGTTGTCGGTGGTGGGGTTTGGGGCGTTGTCGGTGGTGGGGTTTGGGGCGTTGTCGGTGGTGGGGTTTGGGGCGTTGTCGGTGGTGGGGTTTGGGGCGTTGCCGATGGTGGGGTTTGGGGCCTTGTCGGCGGTCGGGCTTGGGGCGTTGTCGGTGGTGGGGTTTGGGGCGTTGCCGATGGTGGGGCTTGGGGCCTTGTCGGCGGTCGGGCTTGGGGCGTTGTCGGCGGTGGGGTCTGGGGCGTTGTCGGTGGTGGGGCTTGGGGCGTTGTCGGTGGTGGGGTTTGGGGCGTTGTCGGCGGTGGGGTCTGGGGCGTTGTCGGTGGTGGGGCTTGGGGCGTTGTCGGTGGTGGGGTTTGGGGCGTTGCCGATGGTGGGGCTTGGGGCGTTGCCGCCGGCGGGGCCGGGCGAGGAGGGCAGGACACGGTCCGGCACGGGCTTCTCCGGGGGACTCGCGTGCCGGTCTCCGCTGACCGGCACCACTGTCGTGGAAGTCTCGGTGCTGCCCGGCGGAAGGGGAAATCACTTGTGCTGAGGGGCGCCATCAGCGGCGCCGATGATCGCGACGATCCGGCGCGGGTGGTCTCTGACTGGGAAGCCGCCGGCCTGGCCGCCGTCCAAAGGGCCACTCACCGGGTGCGGCGCCGCAGCGTGAGTGACGGCGGCTCCTCGTACCGGGCGCGGTAGGCGGCCGCGAACCGGCTGAGGTGGGTGAATCCCCAGCGTCCCGCGACGTGCGTGACGGTCGTCCGGGACGGGTCCGTGTCCAGCAGGTCCTGGTGCGCCCGGTCCAGCCGCACGTTCTGCAGGTACGCCATCGGCGTCATCCCGGTCTCGGCGCGGAACCCGTTGGTCAGCGCCCGCGCCGACACCGACACCGCGGCGGCGAGCCGCCCCGTGGTCCACTCCCGGTCCGGGTACGCCTGCACCAGGTCCACCGCGCAGCGCACCGCCGACCGGCCGGGCGACGCGGCGCCGGTGGTCAGCTGGTCGCTGTAGTTGTGCGGCTGCCCGGTCAGCAGCGCGTCGAGCACGATCTGCTCCAGCCGGCGCGCCGCGAGCGGGTGGGTCAGCAGCTCGCTGTCCTGCCGGGCGGCCCTGGTCAGCAGCATGAGCGCCTCGACCCAGGTGCGCGCCGGGCCGCGGCTCAGGTCCATCCGCGCGGCGAAGGTCAGCCGCGGGCCGGGGTCGCGGCCGAGCAGCTGCCGCAGTTCGCGCTCGACCTCCCGCCCGTCGAGCATCACGCACAGCTGCTCGGTCGCCGGCGCCCAGTCCAGCTCCGCAGGCGCCTCGGGCGCGAACACCGTCGCCGTGCCGGGCTCGCTGACCACCGCCGGCCCACCGCCCGAGCAGTAGCGCGCCCGCCCGGCCAGCGGGAGCACGACGTGGTAGTGCGCGTTCGGCGGGCTCCGCACGCGGACCCGCGGCCCGAAGCTGATCAACCCGATGGTGAGCGCGGTGTGCGCGGTCGCGTCCAGCCGCATCGCCAGTTCGCCCCGCTCCGGCAGCAGTTCGAGGGGCAGGTACAGCCGGGTGAGCGTGTCCCGCGCCTCGTCCGGATCGGTGGTGGTGAAGGTGACGTGTCCGTTGCCCACGGCAGACCTCCTTGCCGGAACCCACCAGTGTGCCTCCTGCCGCAAGCGGATGGAATTCGTGCCGGAAACGGATAGCCGTGTCCACGCGGCCCGGGTTTCGATCGACGGCATGGCGGTGGTCTTCGAGCGGCGGGAGGAGCCGTGCCGGCGGTGCCGGGACGTGGTCGCGGTGAAGACCGTCGTCGAGTCGAGGTCGCGGATGAAACTGCGGGTGCGGGAAGCCGTCCACGCCGACGACGGCTCCCCGGCGGACGACGGGTGTGCCCGCGATCAGACGGGCTGACCGGCCGCCGGCGCGAGGCGCGCCAGCACCTCCACGTCGGTGGCGAAGTCGCTCCCGGACTGGGGCAGCAGCACGACGTGGTCCGCCCCGGCGGTCAGGTGCTCGCGCACCTTCACCGCGATCGCGTCCGGTTCGCCGTAGGCCACGACCGCGTCCACCAGCCGGCCGGCGTCCGCGGGATAGCCCGCCCGGGCGACGGCGCGGGCGAACCACGGCTGCCCGACCGTGCCCGTCACCCGCGCGACGGCTTCCGCACGGCTCGCGCCGGGCATCACGGCCAGCGCGGCGACCAGCAGCTTGCCCGGCCCGAGCACGCGCCGGGCCAGCGCGGTCGCCTCGGGCGGCAGCATGGCGGGCATCGCGCCGTCGGCGACCTCCGCGGCCAGCGCCAGCATCTTCGGCCCGTTGGCGCCCAGGATGCGCGGGTACTCCGCGGGGCCCATCCGGTCCACGTAGTCGCGCATCGTGGTCAGCGGGTCGCCGTACTCGCGGCCGGTCTCGGCCGCCTGCTGCGGGTAGCCGACGCCCAGCCCGAGCACGAGCCGCCCGGGGTGGGCCCGGTGCAGGAACTCCGCGGCGGCCGCGGCCGTCCGCGCGTCCCGGGTCCAGATGTTGGCCACCCCGGTGCCGAACACGACCCGCTCGGTGGCCTCCAGCAGCACGGCCAGTTGCACCAGCGCGTCCTTGCCGGGGAACTCGTTGGTCCAGATCGTGCCGTAGCCGGCGTCCGCCAGCCGGGCGGCGGCCGCGGGCAGCTCGCGCGGCGCGGGCGGATCGGTGAACGGGACCGGCAGGTACACCCCGACCCGGCCCAGCGATGGGATCTCCACGAAAACCACTCCTTGCGAACAGGTGACCGTTGCTCCCACCGTGCTGCCGCCGCTCCCGGCCGGTCCAACGCCTGTTCCGCATCCGGCGATGCGTTCCGGGCATCATCGCAGGTAGCTTGGGACGATGGCCGAGCACGCCGACCTGGATCTCCGACTGGTGCGGTACTTCGTGGCCGTGGCCGAGCACGGCCACTTCGGCCGCGCCGCGGCGGACCTGCACGTCACCCAGCCCTCGCTGAGCCGCCAGATCCGCGGCCTCGAACGGCAGCTGGGCGCCCGCCTGCTGGACCGCGGCCCGCGCGGCACCCGGCTCACCGAGGCAGGTGAGGTCTTCCTGCCGCTGGCGAAGGACCTGCTGCGCTCGGCCGCCCAGGCCACCGGCCGCACCCGCGCCGCCGCCCGGCCCGCCCGGATCACCATCGGGCACGCCGTGAACATCCTGGTCACGCCGGCCGTGCGCGAGATGCGGCGCCGTCACCCGGACGCGGAGGTGCGCACCCGGCACGTGGGCTTCCACGAGGTGCCCGCGGCGCTGCTCGACCACCGGGTGGACGCGGTCGTGGCGCGGCTGCCGTTCCCGACCGGCGGGCTGCGGGTGACCGTCCTCCACGACGAGCCGCGGGTGGTGTTGCTGCCGCGCGACCACCGCCTGGCGGGCAAGGAGTCGGTGCGGCTCGACGACATCGCCGACGAACCGCTGCCGCGCGTGCCGGGTGACGCGGAGTGGAACGCGTTCTGGCGGGTCGACCCGCGGCCCGGCGGCAGGCCGGCACCGGACGGGCCGGTGATCGGCGCGGTCGAGGACAAGGTCGAGCTGGTCGCGGGCGGCGAGGCCATCGCCATCGTGCCGGCCGGCGCCGGGCTGACGGGCCTGCGCGCGGACCTCACCACGGTCCCGCTGGTGGACGTCGAACCGAGCCACGTCGTGCTGGCCACCCGCGCGGACGACCGGAGCCGTCTCGTCGCCGAGTTCCGCCGGATCGCGCAGGCTCAGCTCACCGGCGCGTGAAGGCCTGTCACGCGGACCAGCCGAGTTCCGGCCCGAGCTTGGTCGCGATGTCGGTCAGGATCTGCACGTAGTCGGCGTGCTCGAAGGTGAACGGCAGCGCGAAGGCGACCTCGTCGACCTCCCGGAACGCGGCGTGCGCGTGCAGCCGTTCGGCGATCTCGGCGGACGTGCCGACCAGGTCGGGGGCGAACATCATCCGCGCCGGGCCCTGCGGAGCGGTGGTCCGCGGCGTGCGCTTGGCCGCGTACTCGGCGTACTTCGCGCGCTGTTCGGCGGTGGCCGAGTCGGTCGGGATGACCACCAGGCCCTGCGACACGCGGGCGCGGTCGCCGTCCGGGTGGTGGGCGCGGAAGATCCGGATGTGGGAGAGCTGGATCTCGGCGAAGTCCTCCGACTCCTCGGCCTTGACGACGCTGCTGGTCAGCAGGTTCATCCCGTTCTCGCCCGCCCAGCGCGCCGAGCCGAGGCTGCCCGCGCCGTACCAGAGGCGGCGGCCCAGGCCGGGGGAGTGCGGCTGGACGCGGTCGGAGAAGACCTCGAAGCCCTCGGTGCCGCGGAAGCCCGTGACGGGCTCGCCGCGGATCGCGTCCAGGAGCCGGCGGACGCGCTGGTGGCTGAAGTCCTCGGCGTCCGCGGTGTCCGGGTAGAGCGCGTCCTTGACCTGGTCCCAGTGCATCGGCGGGCCGACCGACAGGCCGGGGTTGAGGCGGCCGCCGGAGAGGATGTCGACGGTGGCGAGGTCCTCGGCGAGGCGGAGCGGGTTCTCCCAGCCCATCGGGATGACCGCGGCGCCCAGCTCGATGCGCCGTGTGCGCTGCGAGGCGGCCGCGAGGACCGCGACCGGCGAGGAGATGCCGAACTGCAGGTGCCGGTGCCGCACCCAGGCGCTGTCGAAACCGAGCCGCTCGCCCAGCTCGATGATGTCCAACGTGCTCTCGTGGCCGGCGCGCGGGTCGGCCTCCTCGAACAGGCCGATGGTGAGGAAGCCCAGCTTCCGCAGCGGTCGTGACACGCGTCCTCCCGGGGTCCGTGATCACGATTCTGGCACCGGACCCCGGGCGGACGGCGGTCGTCCCACATGCCGGAGCTAGCCCGTGTTCCGGAAGTGGCTTGCGTGGCGGTGCGGGTAGCGGCCCGGCTCCGCCGCTTGGGAAACAGAACCTAGCCCGCGGCGAGCAGCTCCTCGGCCACCGGCGCGTACGCGCCCAGCTCGTCGTGCAGATCGGGCGCCGCGAGCGCCTCCGGTTCCGGCGTGCCCACCGCCTCACCGGCCAGCGCGCGGCGCACGAAGGCGGCCACCACCCGCGGCGCGGGCGCCACCTGGCCGCCCAGGTAGGCCAGCACCAGCAGATCCTCGCCGCAGCGGGCCTCCACCGCCAGGGACCAGCCGTAGCGCTCGTCCCACAGCAGGGCCACGTCGCGGTCCGGGAACGCGGGCACGTGCCCGTCGATCGCGAGGTAGGCGCTCAGCGGCGCGTCCAGTTGCACGAAAGAGCCGTGCCCGCTCAGGCCGAGTTCCTCCTCGACCAGTCCGATGTACCGGCGCAGGCCCCGCGCCGGTTTGCTCTGCGGGTCGAGACCCGGGTTCGGGAACACCTGCTCTCACCTCCTGCGAATATCTATAGTCAAGACTGGAGATTGAGTCAATTGAGCGAAGCAGATAGACTCAGTAGGTGGCTGTAGACAAGCTGGATGACGAGGACTACCCCGCCTGGACGATGGGGCAGGCGGCAGACGCGCTGGACGTGCAGCCCGCGTTCCTGCGCAGCCTCGACGCCGCCGAGGTCGTCCAGGCGCACCGCTCGTCCGGCGGCCACCGCCGCTACTCGCGCCGCCAGCTGCGGCTGGCCGCGCGGGTCCGCGAGCTGTTCGACGACGGGATGACCCTGGCGGCCGCGGAGCGGATCGTCCGGCTGGAGGACGAGCTGGCCGCGTCGCGTGCCGAGAACGCGGATCTGCGGCGCAGGCTGGGCGAGCAGACGGAGTTCACGGAGACCGAACGGGAGGATTGAGGATGGCGCTGGAGAACGTCTGGATCCGCACCCCTGGCGACGGGCTGGTCCGGGCCGATCAGGTCATCGGGATCTCCAACCACCGCACCCCGTCGCTGTCCGGCAAGCCGGGCCGCTGGCTGCTGACGGTGGCGCTGCCGGTGCCGACGGGCAGCGGGAGCGCGGACGGCTGGGGGCTGACGAACCTGCACCGCACGCTGGTGCAGACGGACCAGGAGGTGGCCGGCGCGCCGGACCGCCTGGCGCGGCTGCTGGCCCAGCTGGCGGCGGTGGACACCGCGGGGATCATCACGGCCGTCCCGTGCGGCCCCGACCGCAGCGACGTGCGGTTCGAGTTCAGCCGGTTCGACGCGGAGGTCCCGCCGGCCGCGGAGCCGCAGGCGCAGGCGGAGGTGCCCGAGGTGGTCGGCGTCTGAGCCGGCGCGGTGGTGGGCGAAGAACGCGCGGCAAGCCAAGGCGACGGTGCGGAGGACGTGCGCCGGTGCCGCCGCCGTCGGCGTCCGCGCGGGCGGCGGTTGATCCGCACCCACCGCGGGTAGCTCCAGCGGATGGCGACGAAAGCGCCGCCCGCCACGGCGGCTTCCAGCACCTGGACCGACGAGGACGGCGTGCGCCAGCCGGGCGCGGACGCCCACGCCTGGCTGCCCGGCACGAACCAGACCCTCTGCGGCCTCTCCCTGCACCGCGCCCGCCTGGGCCGCTTCCCCCACGTGCTCTGGATCGACACGCTGTGGCTCGCCGACACCTCGGCGCACCGGATAGTGCCCTGCCGGCGTTGCGTGGCGGCCGCGGGCGGGCGGTCCGGCGCCCGCCGCTGGGTGCGCGTCAATCCGCGTCCGTGAGCGCCTCCTCCATCGTGCTGTAGACGTTCAGGAACTCCAGCAGGTCCGTGAACGCCATGACCCGCCGCACCTCGGTTCCCGCCACCACCCGCAACTCCGCCGGCGCGGCCTCCCGGTGCGTGCCGGCCAGCAGGCCCAGCCCACTGGAGCTGATGAACCGCAGTTCCGACAAATCCAGCACCAGCAGGCGCGGCTGATCCACGAGCGCGAGCCGGATCAGCCCGCGGAGCTTGGGCAGCGTCGAGATGTCCAGTTCGCCCGTCGCGGTGAGCACGACGTCCCGTCCCCGGTGCTCGGCCGAAACCGTCATGGCGTGCGCGGGCGCGGGTTCCGTCTGCGGGCGGTCGCTGGGTGGTGCCATTCGCCCATCATGCATAAGAATCCGCGATCCGGCAGCAGCCATTTACACCGCCGTGCGATCGGCGCGCGACCGCGTTTGCCGCGTGATCAATGGGGTAACTCCACGCGCCATTCGTGCGAGCCCGGTCCGGCGTCGTTGTTTTCCTTGCCAGGCAGGCGAATCCGGGCGCACTTGCCCGGCGACATGCGTGTGCAGGAAGGAAATGACCGCACCCTTGCCGCAATGGTCGAGCGGCCCCGGTGCCGAGTCCAAAGCGGACTCAGGCGCATGTACGGTGGGTCCACCCCCACCGTCCCAAGGTGGTCGTCCGGTCCACGAGGTGATCCATGAGCCTGTCCGTCGCCGCCGTCGTCGGCCTTCTCGAAGCCGCCGAGCAGGACACCGACGTCGCGCCGCTGCTGGACGGCCTCGACCCCGCCGACGCCGAGCGGATCACGTCCGGCGTCCGGCGCCTGCGCGCGACCTCGGACCGCCTCCGCCGCCGCGGGCAGGAGCTCGCCGCCCTGTTCTCCTCCGCCAGGGAGCTGGCCGAGCTGCGCGACGTCGACGAGCTGCTCGCCCGGCTGGTCGAACGCGCCCACGACCTCGTCGGCACCGACGTCACCTACCTCTCGGAGTTCGACGTCGGCAGCCGGGAGCTGCGGGTGCGCACCACGCTCGGCACGGTCGCGCCGTCGTTCCCCGGCCTGCGTGTGCCGCCGGGGATGGGCCTGGCCAGCCAGGTGGTCGAGAGCCGCCGCCCGTGCTGGACCGCGCGGTACGACGCGATGACCCAGGCGCCGCACGACGACCGCATCGACGAGACCGTCGCCGCGGAGGGACTCGTCTCGCTGCTCGGGGTCCCGCTGCTGGCCGGAGACGAGGTCATCGGGGTGCTGTTCGCCGCCAACCGCGTCGAGCACGCGTTCTCCCCCGAGGAGATCTCGCTGCTGTCCGCGTTCGCCGACCACGCGGCCGTCGTGCTGCAGACCGCCCGGCTGCTGGCCCGCGCCAACGCCGCCGCCGAGGAAACCCGCCGCGCCTACGGCGAGCTGGCCCGTCACGTGGAGGCGATGGAACGCGCGAGCGAGGTGCACGGCGACCTCACCGCGCTCGTCCTCCAGGGCGGTGACGCGACCGAGGTGGCCGGGGCGCTCGGCCGCGCGCTGCGGTGCCGCGTCACGCTGCTCGACACCGGTCACCTGAACGGCGGCGTGCGGGCGGCCGTCGAGCAGAGCCGGCGCAGCGGGCGGTGCGTCCCGGCGGGCGATCACACCTTCGCGGTCGCCGTCGTGGCGGGGCCGACGTTGCTCGGCGCGCTGCTGCTGGAGCAGGGGGCCGTCGAGTTCGGGCCCGTCGAGTTCCGCACCGCCGAGCGCGCCGCGCAGATCACCGCCCTGCTCAGCCTCAAGCAGGACGCCCTGGCCGAGGCGGAGCAGCGCGTGCGCGGGGACCTGCTCGCCGACCTGCTCTCGGCCGACGCGGACCGCCGCGCGGGCGCCGCCGCGCGGGCCCGCGCCCGCGGCATCCGGCTGGCGGCCCTGCGCTCGCTCGTGGTCGTCGCGGTCCCCGCCGACCTGCGCCGCCAGGCGGCCCGTGCCCTGCGCGGCACCGGTGACCTGATCGGTGAGCACGCCGACCACGTCGTCGTCCTGACCGCGGGCGAGGACCCCGCCGCCGCGGCGCGGACCGTGCACGCCGCCGTCGCCCGGTCGCTGGCCGCCCCGGTGCTGGCCGTGGGCGCCGTCGCCGGGGACGACCTGCGTGAACCCGTCGAACAAGCCGCCGCGTGCGTGCGCGTCCTGCCCGCGCTCGGCCTGTCCGACGCGGCCGTCACCACCGACGAGTACCTGCCCTACACGGCGCTGTTCGGCCCCGGCGAGGAGCGCGTCGCCGCGTTCGTGCGCCGGGTCCTCGGACCGGTCCTGGACTGGGACGCCGAGCACGCCGGCACCCTGTTGCCCACCCTCGCCGCCTACCTGGACAACCGGATGAGCCCGGTCGCCACCGGCCGCGCCCTGCACGTGCACAAGAACACCGTGCTGCAGCGGCTGGAACGCGCCGGCGAGCTGCTGGGGGAGGGCTGGCAGGAGCCCGACCAGCTGTTCCGGCTCACCGTCGCCGTCCGGCTCGCCCGCCTTGCCGAACGTCCATAGGTGCACCCCCCGGAGTGGACGGTCGGTCCATTCCCGCTGCCCGGGCGTGGAGCTAGCGTCCTGGGTCGTCACGCAGCCACACGGAAGTGGAAGGGGCGCTATGGCGCGCACCAGTCGTATCCAGGGACTCCGGGACCTCCCCGTCGAGGCCCGGCGCAAGTCCGTCGCCGAGGCGGCCGGGCTCGACCCGGCGCGGATCGCGGCGTTCGACCCCGCGCGGGGGCTCGACGCGAGCGCGGCCGACCACATGATCGAGAACGTCGTCGGCATCCTCGGCGTGCCGCTGGGGGTGGCGACGAACTTCGTGGTCAACGGCGCCGAGGTGCTGGTCCCGATGGCCACCGAGGAGGCCTCGGTGGTCGCCGCCGCGAGCAACGCCGCCAAGATCGCCCGCGTGCATGGCGGGTTCCGGACCTCCTCGACCGCGCCGATCATGCAGGCGCAGGTGCAGCTCGTCGGCGTCGCCGACCCCGAGGCCGGCCGCGTCCGCCTGCTGGAGGCCCGCGACGAGCTGGTCGAGCTGGCCAACGCGCAGGACGAGAAGCTGGTCGAGTTCGGCGGTGGCGTCCGGGACGTCGCGGTGCGGCTGGTGCACTCCCGCGCCGGCACCTACGTCGTCGCGCACCTGCAGGTCGACGTCCGCGACGCGATGGGCGCCAACGCCGTGAACACCATGGCCGAGGCGGTCGCCGCACGCGCCGGGGAGATCGCCGGCGGCCGACCGCTGCTGCGGATCCTGACCAACAAGGCCGATCTGCGGCTGTCCCGGGCCCGCGCGGTGTTCGACGCCGAAACCCTCGGCGGGCCCGCGGTGGTGGACGACATCGTGCACGCCGCCGCGCTCGCCGAAGCCGATCCCTACCGCGCCGCGACCCACAACAAGGGGATCATGAACGGCATCAGCGCGGTCGTGCTCGCCACCGGCAACGACACCCGCGCGGTCGAGGCGGGCGCCCACTCGCACGCCGTCTCCGCGTCCGGGCAGTACACCTCGTTGTCCCGCTTCGAAAAGGACGCCGACGGCAACGTGGTCGGCACGCTGGAACTGCCGATGCCGGTCGGGCTCGTCGGCGGCGCCACGCGCGTGCACCCGGTGGCGCAGGCCGCGGTCGCCCTGCTCGGTGTGCGGACCGCCGCCGAACTCGCGGAGATCATCACCGCGGTCGGGCTCGCGCAGAACTTCGCCGCGGTGCGGGCGCTGGCCACCGAGGGCATCCAGCGCGGGCACATGTCGCTGCACGCCCGCAACATCGCCACGACCGTCGGCGCGACCGCCGCGGAGGTGCCCGCTGTCGTCGCGCGGCTGGTCGCCGACCGCAAGGTCCGTGCCGACCACGCCGAGAAGGTCCTCGCCGAGCTGCGGGCGAAGAGCCGGTCATGACCGTCGACCGGCTGCCCGGGCTGCCGTCCGCGGTGACGATCTGGGAAGTGGGCCCGCGCGACGGGCTGCAGAACGAGCCCGCGCTCGTGCCCGCCGCGGTGAAGGTCGAGCTGGTGGAACGGCTCGCCGACGCCGGGCACACCGTCATCGAGACCACCAGCCTGGTCCGCCCGGACCGGCTGCCGCAGCTGGCCGACGCCGAGGAGGTCCTGCGCCGCCTCGACCGCCGTCCCGGCGTGCGCTACCCGGTGCTGGTGCCCAACCAGCGCGGCCTGGCGCGGGCACTGGACCTCGGCGTCACCGACATCGCGGTGTTCGCCTCGGCTACCGAAGGCTTCGCCAGGGCCAACCTCAACCGGTCCGTCGGCGAGTCGCTGGAGGTGTTCGCGCCGGTCGTGGCCCGTGCTCGCGAGGCCGGGCTGAACGTGCGCGGCTACCTGTCGATGTGCTGGGGCGACCCGTGGCAGGGCGAAGTCCCGCTGCCCCAGGTGATCGCGGTCGCCACCCGGTTGTTCAACCTGGGCTGCACCGAGCTCAGCCTCGGCGACACGATCGGCGTCGCCACGCCCGGCCGGGTCGTCGCGCTGCTCGACGGGCTCGCCGCCGCGGGCGTCCCGCTCGACCGGATCGCGGTGCACTTCCACGACACCTACGGGCAGGCGCTGGCGAACACCCTCGCCGCCCTGCAGCGCGGCGTCACCACCGTCGACGCCTCGGCGGGCGGCCTCGGCGGCTGCCCGTTCGCCAAGAGCGCCACCGGCAACCTCGCCACCGAGGACCTGCTGTGGCAGCTCGACGGGCTCGGCATCCACACCGGTGTCGACCTGACCAAACTCGCCGAAACCAGCGCCTGGCTCGCCGGGCACCTGGGCCGGCCCAGCCCGTCCCGCACCCTGCGCGCGCTCACCGGCGCCTGACCCAACGGAGAAAGCCTTGGCACTCAACGACGAGAAGCCCTACGTCGTCGTTTGGAACGACGCCGTCGACCTGCGGCACCTGGCCGCGTCCATCGTGATCTGCGTGGCCGCCGGCCTGCCGGTCTTCCTCGGCGCGAAGGCGCTGTTCGGCGCACTGGTCGACACGCCGTCGCTGGCCGGCGGTTACGCGCTGCTGGCCGGGCTGGCCGCGTGCGTGCTCGGCGCGGCCGTGTGCGCCCGGCTGTTCCGCCCGAAGCGGGCGTTCGGCGCCGAGCAGGCCGCGGACCGGGAAGCCGCCATCGCTGAGCTGGAGCGCATGGGCGGCACCGCCGAGTCCTTCGCCGGGCTGCCGCCGCGCGTGCGGGCCGAAATGACCGAGCTCGGCCTGGTCCGGGAGACCGCGCAGGAGGTGCGGGCATGACCCCGGACCTGTTGTGGGCCCTGGGCATGGGCCTGCTCGGCGCCGTCGTCTTCGCGGCGATCGGACTGGTCTCCGGCACCGACGAGACCTCCACTCTCGCGCCGGTCACGCTGCTCGTCGTGCTGCTCGGCGTGCCGCCGGCCGGGGTGCTGACGTTCTTCATCGCCGGAGCGGTCAGCAAGCACATGACCCACGCGATCCCCACCACGCTGCTGGGTATCCCGGGCGACACGACCGCGGTGCCGCTGCTCGACGACGCCACCGCGCTGCGCCGCCTCGGCGCCCCGCACATCGCGCTGCGCAAGGCACTGGCGGGCGGGCTCGTCGCCGCGCTGATCGCGGTGCCGGTCGCGGTCGGCGTGGCGTCCCTGCTCGCCCCGCTGGCCGGCCCGATCAAGACGGTGGCGCCGTTCGTGTTCGGCGCGGCCGCGATCTTCGTCGGCTACTTCTCGCCGGGCCGGTGGGCCAGCGTCGCCGCGATCGTGCCGTTCGCGCTGCTGGTGACCGGGCTCAACACGGTCGCCACCGACCAGCTCGACAAGAGCCTGTCGATCAGCTTCTTCCTCGGCATCGCGATCGGCCCGCTCGTGGTGGACCTGCTGATCGCGTCGTCCCGCAGCGGGCGGCGCACCCTGGAACGCACCGGGCCGCGCCCGTTCTGGCTCGCGCCGGACGGCGGCACCGGACGGCGGTGGATCCCCAACCCGCTGCGGATCCTGGACGGCAGGCAGACGGCGGCGACGGCCGCCGCGGCCGGGGTCACCTCGACCACGTTCATGCTCAGCCCGGTCGCCGCGACCGTGCTCGCCGGCGAGATCACCGGCTCCCGGATCAAGCACCCGTACCGCAGGCTGACCACGCTGATGGCGGTCAAGAACGGCACCACGGAGTCGACCTACCTGGCCGAGACGCTCATCCCGCTCGTCGCGTTCGGCCTGCCGCTGAGCCCGGTCGCCGCGGGTCCCGCGGCCGCGTTGTTCAACGCGCCGCCGGTCTACACGGTCAAGGGGCCGGACGGGGGCGTGCACAACCTGCACACCCTGCTCAGCTCGTGGCAGTTCCTGGTGTTCAGCCTGATCGGCGTGGTCATCGCCGGGCTGGTCGTGTACCCGTTCGCGATGCGCTACGCGCGGGCCGCCAGCGGCTGGGTCGCGCGGCGGATCAGCCACGAGGCGCTGATCGGCGCGTTCGTGGCGCTGATCGCCGTGGTGGCCTGGTACGAGGGCGGGCCGCTCGCGCTCGCGGTGAGCCTGACGGTCGGCGCGGTCGGCGGGCTGGCGAACCGGATGCTCGGCATGACCTCCGGTGTGCAGTTCATGGCCTACTACGTCGCCGTGCTGCTGGTGCCGATCGTGCTCGGCTGAGACGTGAAGTGCCCCGCCGCAGGGGCGGCGGGGCTCAGGAAGAGATCGCGGATGTTCCGGGTGTCGTCCCTCCTTTCGTCGCGGGCCAACGGGTTTTCACGAGCGCGGAGGCGAGCGCTGTCGCCGCCAGAGCTGGGAGGTCCGTGCGGCGCGGGCCGGACGACCGGCCGGTTCGGGCAGCGGCACCCGGGGCGGTTCCGGCCGCGGGCGCGAGGTTTCGCCGAAGTTGGCGTCGATGATCGCGGCGAACTCGTCCCGCAGCCAGTCCGGGTCGTCGCACACCAGGTCGGCGAACCCGAGCTGCTCCAGCACGTCCGGCATCGCGAATCACTCCCGGGGGAGGTCCTGCGTCCACACCGCTGACAGTCATATGTGTAGCTCGGACTGTAGATTCAGTCAAGTCCCCGATCCAGGTTTGACCTGGAGCGCGCTCCAGCACCTAGCGTCGCCGCCATGACCACGGCACAGCACCCCATCGGATCCGGCTTCGGCGCGTCGACCACCGCCTCGGAGGTCCTGCGCGGGATCGACCTCTCCGGCAGGCTCGCGATCGTCACCGGCGGCTACTCCGGCCTCGGCCTGGAGACCACCCGCGCGCTGGCAGGCGCGGGCGCGCACGTCGTCGTCCCGGCCCGCCGGCCGGACGCGGCCAAGGCGGCACTGGGCGACCTCGCCGAGGTCGACGAGCTGGACCTGGGCGACCTGGACAGCGTGCGGGACTTCGCCGGGCGGTTCCTGGCCTCCGGCCGGCGCATCGACATCGTGATCGACAGCGCCGCGATCATGGCCTGCCCGGAGACACGCGTCGGCCCCGGCTGGGAGGCGCAGTTCGCCACCAACCACCTCGGCCACTTCGCGCTGGTGAATCGCCTGTGGCCGGCGATCGCGCCGGGCGCGCGGATCGTGTCGGTGTCCTCGCGCGGCCACCACTTCTCCGGCATCCGCTGGGACGACCTGTGGTTCGAGCGCGGGTACGACAAGTGGCAGGCCTACGGGCAGGCGAAGACCGCGAACGCGTTGTTCGCGGTGCACCTGGACGAGCTGGGGAAGCCGTCGGGTGTGCGGGCGTTCTCGGTGCACCCGGGCAGCATCCTGACCCCGCTGCAACGGCACATCCCGCTCGCGGAGCAGATCGCGAACGGCTGGGTCGACGAGAACGGCACCCCGGTCGCCGACTGGTTCAAGACCCCCGAGCAGGGCGCCGCGACGCAGGTGTGGGCCGCGACCTCCCCGGCACTGGCCGGGATGGGCGGCGTGTACTGCGAGGACTGCGACATCGCCGGGCCCGCCTCGGGTGAGCCGCTCCCGTCCGGCCCTGGCCGCCCGGCGATGTTCCTCGGCGTCCGCGACTACGCCACCGACCCGGAGCAGGCCGCGCGCCTGTGGGCGCTGTCCGCGGAGCTGACCGGGGTGAACGCCTTCGCGTAGGTGGAACCCGGGGCCCGGCCGCCCCGTCGACGGCCGGGCCCCGGAAGCGTCACGACAGGTGGTGCACCTCCTGCAGCCCGTACACCGGCGTCGGAATGCCCTCGTACCGGGCCTTCAGCTGCAGCGCCAGGTACAGCGAGTAGTGCCGCGACTGGTGCAGGTTCCCGCCGTGGAACCACAACCCCGGCTGCTGGGTCGGCTTCCACATGTTCCGCTGCTCGCCCTCCCACGGGCCGGGGTCCTTCGTCGTCCCCGAGCCCAGCCCCCAGCACTTGCCGACCCGGTCGGCCATCTCCTGCCCGGCGATGTCGGCGACCCACCCGTTCATCGACCCGTACCCGGTCGCGTACACCACCAGGTCGGCCTCCAGTTCGGTGCCGTCGGCGAGCACCACGGCGTTGCGCGTCAGGTGGTCGACCTGGCCGCGCACCAGTTTGATGTCGCCGTTCGCGACGAGTTCGGAGGCGCCGACGTCGATGTAGTAGCCGGAGCCGCGCCGCAGGTACTTCATGAACAGGCCGGAGCCGTCGTCGCCCCAGTCGTGCAGGAAACCGGCCTTCTCCAGGCGGTCGTAGAAGTCCGCGTCGCGCTGCTTGATCTGCTGGTACACCGGGATCTGGAACTGGTGCATGATCCGGTAGGGCAGCGACGCGAACACCATGTCGGCCTTGTCGGTGGTCATGCCGCCGGCCACCGCGCGCTCGGAGTACAGGTCGCCGAGGCCGATCTCCATCAGCGAGTCCGACTTCACCACGTGCGTGGAGGACCGCTGCACCATCGTGACGTCCGCGCCGTGCTCCCACAGCGCCGCGCAGATGTCGTGTGCCGAGTTGTTCGAGCCGATCACCACGGCCTTCTTGCCCGCGTAGGCGTCCGGGCCCGGGTGCTGCGAAGAGTGGTGCTGGTCGCCCTCGAAGACATCCATCCCGGGGAACGAGGGGATGTTCGGCTTGCCCGACATGCCGGTGGCGAACACGAGTTGTTTCGGCGTCAGCACCACGGTTTCACCCGCACGGTCGACGGTGACCGTCCACTGTGCCGTGTCCTCGTCGTAGGACGCGGACTTCACCTCCGACCGCGTCCAGTACGGCACGTCCATCACGCGGGTGTACATCTCCAGCCAGTCCGCGATCTTGTCCTTCGGCGCGAACACCGGCCAGTTCTCCGGGAACGGCAGGTAGGGCAGGTGGTCGTACCAGACCGGGTCGTGCAGGCACAGGCTCTTGTAGCGCTTGCGCCACTGGTCGCCGGGACGTTCGTGGCGGTCCACGACCAGCGCCGGCACCCCGAGCTGCCGCAGCCGCGCGCCGAGGGCGATGCCGCCCTGCCCGCCGCCGATCACCACCACGTAGGGCTGGCGCTCGTACCCGAGCTCCTTCTTCTCCAGCTCGCGTTCCTCAGCCCACACCCGGCGTCCGCGGATGACGCCGTGCCGCACACCCTTCGGGCGGCGTTCGCGTTGCGGTTCCTCGAAGCCCTTCAGCTCGCGCAGGCTGGTCAGGAACGTCCAGGCGCCCTCGTCGGTGAGCCGGAGGTGGCCCTTGCCGCGCCCGGTGGCGGTCTCGAACTCCAGCCACGCCTCGACGACCCCGTCGGCCTCGGTCGGGGTCTCGGTGGTGCGGAAACCGGACGGATCCGTGCCGTCCAGGCAGGCGGACAGCATGTCGGCGACGCCTTCGCGGCCTTCGACGGTCTTGATGTTCCAGGTGAACGCCACCAGGTCGCGCCAGAAGCTGTCGACCGCGAACATGCCCGCCGCCGCCTCGACGTCGCGGGCGGCCAGCGCGGCTTCGAACCGCTCCAGCCAGGCGTCGACGCGCGCCTGCGGCGACCGCGCCGGCGCCTCCCGGTCGATCGTCTGTGTCATCGCCACTCCTCCTCGCCGTTGGGGATGTAACACCGATCACAGCCCGCCGGTAGGGTGACCGGCAACGGTTGCAGCGAATTGCACGCCTTGGCGAGCGCGTGAGCGGCACCTATGCTCGATCGTCGACGCAGTGGTGCGGAGGTGGACCGTGAGCGTGCCCGGCGCAGTCCCGCCTGGCTGCAGCCTGCCCGCCTACGCCCGCGACCTGGTCCGCATGCACGACGCCGTGATCGCGGGCGGCCGTCCGCCGCTGCGCCCGCGCGACGTCGTGTCCCGGTCCTGGGAACGGGTCATCGGGCTCGGGCTGAAGGCCGACGGGCTCAACACCCGCGACTGGCTGAGCGAGGACGAGCTGGCCAGGCGGCGGGAGAACTCGCCGCTGCGGGACGCGGTCGGCGACCTCAAGCAGGTGCTCGGCGGGATGCCGCACGTGCTGCTGGTCGTCACCGACGCCGACGGCGTCATCCTGTGGCGCGAGGGCACTTCCCGGGTCCGCCGCCGCGCCGACGACCTCGGGTTCTTCGAGGGCGCGGAGTGGACCGAGGAGCGCGTCGGCACCAACGCGATCGGCACCGCGCTGGCCGAGGCCGCCCCGGTCGAACTGCTCGCGGGCGAGCACTTCGAGCAGAACCAGCACCCGTGGTACTGCACCGCGTCGCCGGTGCACGACCCCCGCACCGGCGAACTGCTCGGGGTGATCGACGTGAGCGGCCCCGCGCTGACGCTGCACCCGGCCATCGGGGCGCTGGTGGAGACCGGCCGGAGGCTCACCGAGGCGCAGATCTGGCGCTGGCACCAGCGGCGGCTCGACCGGTTGCGCCAGGTGGGCGAGCCACTGCTGGCCACCGGGCCCGCCCTGCTGGTCGACGACCACGGCTGGGTCGCGGCGGGCGCCGGGGTGTCGGTGGGCGACCGCATCGCCGCGCCGTCCGCGGGCGAGCCGATCGCGGTGCCCGGGCTCGGCGCGTGCCTGCCCGAACGGCTGGCCGAGGGCTGGCTGATCCGCCCGGCCGGACCCGACCGGCGGGTGACGCTCGACCTCGACCTCACGCACACCCCGCTGCTGACGCTGCAGGGCGGCGACACCGGCTGGCGGCGCAAGGTGACCCGCCGCCACGCGGAGATCCTCGTGCTGCTGCACCGCGCCGGCCCCGCCGGGCTGTCGGCGGAGGCGCTGAGCCGCGCGCTGTACGGCGACGCCGAGCACGTCGTCACGGTGCGCGCGGAGGTCTCGCGCCTGCGGCGGCTGCTGGGCGCGCTGGTGGACACGCGCCCGTACCGGCTGGCCGAGGGCGTGCGCATGACGGTGCGCTGACGACCGATTCCTTTCCGATGGTCCGCGAGTCGGTACCGGTATGACACTGCCCGAAACCGTCGGCCGCCTCGTCGGCGAACCGCACTTCGCGATCGTCTCGACCAGCAACCCCGACGGCCGTCCCCAGTCGTCGGTCGTCTTCGTCAAGTGCGAGGACGACGGCACGATCGTGTTCAGCACGCTTCGCGGCCGCCGCAAGACCCGCAACCTGGAGCGCGATCCGCGGCTCAGCCTGCTCGTGGTGTCCAGGGTGACCGGCCACTACGCGGAGGTGCGCGGCCGGGTGGAGATCACCGCCGATCCGGGGAAGGAACTGCCGGTGGTCATGTACCGGCTGTACATGGGCGGGCAGGAGCCGCCGCCGGAGCCGGACGCCGAGCGCGTGGTGGTGCGGATCTTTCCGGAGAAGGTGAACCTCTTCCCGCCGGCCGAGGTGAGGCAGAGTGCTTGACGTGGGAACCACCGAGGACGGCTTCGCTCGCGTGGCGGAGCCGTTCCGCGCCGAGTTGCTGGCGCACTGCTACCGGATGCTCGGCTCGCTCGACGATGCCGAGGACCTGGTGCTGGAGACCTACCTGCGTGCGTGGCGGTCGTTCGGCGCGTTCGAGGGGCGGGCGTCGGTGCGCACCTGGCTGTACCGGATCGCGACGAACGTGTGCCTGACGGCGTTGCGCAGCCGGGGGCGGCGGGTGCTGCCGTCCGGGCTGGCGCCGTCGTCGGACGACCCGGCCGCGCCGCCCGGCGAGGCGCCGGGAGTGGCGTGGCTGCAGCCGATCCCGGTGGACCCCGCGGCGGCGGCCGAGTCGCGGGAGGGGGTGCGGCTGGCGCTGATCGCGAGCCTGCAGGTGCTGCCACCGCGGCAGCGGGCGGTGCTGATCCTGCGGGACGTGCTGGCCTTCCCGGCCGCCGAGGTCGCCGGGATGCTCGGGCTGACCGTCGCGGCGGTGAAGAGCGCGTTGCAACGGGCCCGGGCGAGCCTGGCGGAGGTGGCCGCGCCGGAGGAGCTGGCGGAGCCGTCCGCGCCCGAGGCACGCGCGTTGCTGGAGCAGTACATGGCGGCGTTCGAGAAGTCCGATGTCGCGCTGCTGGAACGCGCGCTGCGCCAGGACGCCGCGCTGGAGGTGGTCGGCTCGGCGACGTGGTTCGCCGGCCGCCGCACCTGCCTGCCGTTCCTCAGGACTCCCGCCGTGATCGGCAAGCCGGGCGAGTGGCGCATGCTGCCGACGACGGCGAACGACCAGCCGGCGGCGGTGACGTACCGCCTCACCGACGGCGCGCACCGCGCGTTCGGCCTCGCGGTCCTCACGGTGACCCCCACGGGCATCGCGAAGATCACCGTCTTCGGCGAGCCGACACTGGTGCGGCGGTTCGGCTTCCCGGATGTCCTCCCGCCGCGAGCCCGTTCGTCGGCACACTGAACCCCGGTGAAGGAGGACGGCATGCACACGGTGACCTCGGCGGACGGGACGCGCATCGCCTACGAGCGGGACGGCAGCGGGCCGCTCGTCGTGTTCCTCGGCGGCGCCTTCAACGACCGCACGGCGTGCGCTCCCGTCGCGGCGGTGTTGCGCGACCGGTACACCGTCGTGTGCGTCGACCGGCGGGGGCGCGGGGACAGCGGCGACGCCATTCCGCCGCACCAGGCCGCGACCTACCGGGTCGAGCGCGAGGTCGAGGACCTGAACGCCGTGCTCGCGGCCGAGGGCGGGCCTGCCGCGGTGTTCGGCTTCTCCTCGGGTGGCATCCTCGCGCTGCACGCGGCGGCCGCCGGTGCGGCGATCACCCGCGTCGCGCTCTACGAGCCGCCGTTCGCGCTCGGCGGTCTGGCCGGCTCGGCCCGGGACCTGGCGGGGAAGCTCGCCGCGCTGATCGGCGACGGCAGGCGCGGTGACGCGGTCGCGACGATGCAGATCGAGGGCATCGGGCTGCCGCCGGAGGCGGTCGAGCAGATCCGGCGCTCCCCGATGTGGCCGCAGCTGGAGGCCGTCGCGCAGAGCCTGGTCTACGACGCCACGCTCACCGCCGCGCCGAACCTGCCCACCGCGGCCATGCGTGCTCTCGACCTGGACGTCCTCGTCCTCAGCGGCAGCGAGACTTGGCCCGGCCTGCGCGAAGCCGCCCGGGCACTGCCCGCGCACCTCGCCCGGGCGAGGTACGCCGAGGTCCCCGGCGGCGCCGGGCACGGCATCCCCGCGGAGGCGACGGCGAAGGTGCTCGACGAGTTCCTCGGCGGAAAATGACGCGCCCCGCCGCGCGGCCCCGCGCTACGGTCCCGCCCATGGACGACGGCTACTTCGGCGAGGACGTCGCCGCGACGTACGACCAGTCGGAGGGCCCGGAGTTCGAGTCCGCCGCGGTCGAGTCGGCCGCCCGGTTCGTGGCCGAACTCGCCGGCGACGGCGCGGCCCTCGAACTGGGCATCGGCACCGGCCGGATCGCGCTGCCTCTCGCCGCGCGTGGCGTGCCGGTGCACGGCATCGACCTCTCCCGCGCCATGGTGGCCCGCCTGCGCGCGAAGCCGGGTGGCGACGCGGTCGGCGTGACGATCGGCGACTTCGCCACGACCAGGGTGCCGGGGGAGTTCTCGGTCGCCTACCTGGTCTTCAACACGATCATGAACCTGACCACCCAGACCGACCAGGTCGCGTGCTTCCGCAACGCCGCGGCGCACCTCCGGCCGGGCGGGTGTTTCGTGATCGAGGTCGGGGTGCCCGCGCTGCGGCAGCTCCCGCCCGGCCAGACCGTCGTGCCGTTCCACGTCGGCGCGTCGAGCTGGGCCTACGACGTGTACGACGTGGCCACGCAGGCGATGAGCTCCAACTACGTCGACGTCACCGGCGGCCGCGGCGCCTTCCGGTCGATCCCCTTCCGCTACGTCTGGCCCTCGGAGCTCGACCTGATGGCCGAGCTGGCCGGGATGCGCCTGCGGGAGCGGTGGGCGGACTGGACGCGCGAGCCGTTCACCGGGGAGAGCCGCAAGCACGTCTCGGTCTGGCAGAAGCTCTGACCTCACTCGCCGCGCATCGAGCGGCGGATCTCCTCCAGCTTGTCGCGTGCGGCGCGGTCGCGGTCGGCCATCTTCTCGTCGAACGAGGCCGCCTCCGGGGTCTCCCCGGCCAGTTCGGTCGAGCCGAGGGCCGTCGCGTAGCGGTTCTCGATGCGGTCGCGCACGAAGTCGAAGCTCGGCACACCGGATTCGGTGTAGTCGCCCTCGGGCGTGGTCTCGTCGGGCATGGCGCCCCCTCTCTGGTCCCTGCCCATTGTGCCCCTCAGTAGACGAGCTGCTTCGCGATCTGCGCCGCGGCGTGCCGCAGCATGGTCCTCAGCTCCAGCTCACGCGGCGAAACGCCGGCGCCCGGATCGGGGTTGAACCGGAACAGGGGACCGGTGAGCGCAAGGCTGCACAGCACGCGGCCGGTCGCGCGCGGGATGGGCACCGCGAGCGCGGCCAGGCCCTCCTCGGACTCGCCGGTGTTGCGCCCGAAGCCCTCGGCCCGCACGCGCGCCAGCTCCGCGCGGAGTGCGGTGCGGGTGTGCAGGCCGGCGTCGGTCGCGCCGGTCAGTTCCTCGTCCGGGTACAGCTCCGTCAGCTCGTCGTCGGTGAGTTCGGCGAGCAGCACCTTGCCCGCGGCGGACGCGTGCGCCGGCATGCTCAGGCCGACCCGGCTCGCGACGCGCATCAGCAGCGGCGATTCGACGGCGGCGACGAACTTCACCCGCGCGCCGGCCAGCACCGAGATGTGCACGGTCTCCCGCGATTCGTCGCGCAGCTGCTGCATGAACGGGTACGCGATTTCCAGGCAGTGCTCGACCGCCTGCGTCTCGCTGGACATGGTCATCGACGGGCCGATGCGGTAGCGGCGGCCGCCGTGGGTCTGTTCGGCGAAGCCGTGTTGCTGCAAGGTGGTCAGCAGGCGGTGTGCCGTGGACGGACCGACACCGAGGTGCCGCGCCGCGTCCGTCACCCCGACGTCCGCTTGGGCGCGCAGCAGCAGCACGAGGCGCAATGCGTTCGAGACGGACTGCAGTGTTTGTGAATTTTCCCCCATAGAGGAACGCTACCACGGTTATTCCGGGTTTCGTGTTCTGTCTATTGTGGACTTCCGGGGTCTTCGGAACGTGTGGGCCGGAAATTGTCGGTGGTGCCGGTTAGCCTTCGCGCATGCTGGATCATCTCGGAGTTCAGGTGGCCGACGTCGAGGCGTCCGCCGCCCTGTATCAGCGCGTGTTCGGGCCGATCGGGTTGCGGGAGGCGATGCGCTTTCCCGCGGGCGACAGTGTGGTGGTGGGGATGGCCGGGCCGGACGGCAATCCCGACTTCTGGCTGAGTTCCGCGGGCGGTGCGGAAACCCGCGAGCTGCACGTGGCCTTCCGCGCGCCCGGACGGGACGCGGTCGACGCCGTGCACGCCGCGGCCGTCGAGGCGGGTGTCGAGGTGCTGCACGCGCCCCGCGAGTGGCCCGAGTACCACCCGGGCTACTACGCGGTGTTCCTGCGCGACCCCGACGGGCACAACGTGGAGGCGGTGCACCACGGCTGACGGTCACCCCGCGAGCGCGACCGCGAGCAGCGCGCCGATCGGCGGCAGGGCCTGCGCGGCCACCCCGCCGAGCCCGGCGCCCTTCTCGCGGCCGAGCGCCATCCGGTCGGAAACGAGCAGCACGAGGGAGGAGAGGATCATGAAGCCACACGTGTAGTACACGAGCGCGCGCCCGGCCTCGGTCTGGCCGGTGTTGACGGCGATGAGCCCGATGACCGTCCCGGCGGCGAGGAACAGGTTGTAGAAGCCCTGCCCGAACGACCACAACAGCACGGCGGGCACGTCTTCGCTGCGGATGCGGAAGACGCCCCAGTGCACCGCGGGCCGCCGGAAGAGCAGCGCCTCCCACGCGAAGACGAGCACGTGCAACGCGGCGGCCACCCCGGCGAACACCTGAGCCACGACGTTCACGGCGCCTCCCCGGTGGTGTTTGTCGTTCGGGTGGTGATTGTTCGGGTGGTGGTTGTCCGGGCGGTGGTTGTCGCTGGGGCGGTGGTGCCGATGCGCGCGCTGCGCCGCCGCGGTGCGAGGGTTGCCGCGGTCCTGCGCCCGGCTGCCCAGCCGGGAACTGTGCTGCCCGGAGGCATCACACGGCCGGTACGGGCACGGCTCACGCGGCCGGAGAACGCGCGCCTGCCGCTCACAGCCAGTCCTGGCGTGGGAGGTGCGTGGCGAGACAGTGCCGGACCGCCGGTGCCAGCGCGTGTTGCGGTGGCAGGTGTGCGGCTGGGCAGTGCCGGACCGCCGGTGCCAGCGCGTGCCGCGATGGCACTTGCGTGGCCAGACAGCGCCGGACCGCCGGTCGCAGCGC
>NZ_JBEXTZ010000096.1:0-31475 GCF_040614195.1 Amycolatopsis sp. NPDC006125 | reverse complement strand
GCGGCCGGACGCACCGGCCGCGGCGGCGCCGTCCGCCGCCCCGGGGTTCACCGTGGCGGCGACCGGGGACGTGCTGATCCACCCCGCGCTGACCGATCAGGCGGTCGCCGACGGCGGCGGGACCCGCGACTACCGGCCGCTGCTGGCCGGGATCCGGGACGACATCAGCGCCGCGGACCTGGCGGTGTGCCACCTGGAGACGCCGCTCGCCCCCGAGGAGGGCCCGTTCCAGGGCTACCCGGAGTTCAGCGCGCCGCCGGAGATCGCCGACGCGCTGGCCGACACCGGGTACGACGACTGCTCGACCGCGTCGAACCACACGATCGACACCGGCACCGACGGCGTGAACCGGACGCTGGACGAGCTCGACGAGGCCGGCATCCGGCACACCGGCTCCGCCCGGACCGAGCAGGAGGCCCGCACGCCGCTGGTGCTGGACGTGCGCGGCGTGAAGGTCGGGCACGTGTCGTACACGTTCGGGTTCAACGGCAAGAAACTGCCCGGCGGCAAGCAGTGGGTGTCCAACACCATCGACGCGGACGCGGTGCTGGCGGAAGCGCGGGCAACGCGGGCGGCCGGGGCGCAGGTGGTGATCGCCAGCCTGCACTGGGGCACGGAGTACCAGCACGAGCCGACCGCGTCGCAGCGGCAGATCGCGCAGCGGGTGCTGGCCGGCCCGGCGGTGGACCTGATCATCGGGCACCACGCGCACGTCGTGCAGCCGATGGAGAAGATCGGCGGCAAGTGGGTCGCCTACGGGCTGGGCAATTCGATCGCCAGGCACTCCGAGCCGCGCGGCACCACCGAGGAGGGGCTGATCGGCCGGTTCCACTTCACGCGGTCGGGCGACCGCTGGACGGTGGACCGCGCCGAGTACGTGCCGACGGTGATCGACCTCGGCCCGCCGATCCGGCTGCGCACCGCCGACGACCCCGCACTGGACCGGGCGCGCGCCGAGGAAGCCCTCGCGCGGACCGACGAGGTGGTCCTCAGCCGCGGCGCCGCCGCGCACGGCCTGACCCGCGGCTGACGAGCCCGGCGCGGCCGACCGGTCGCTGCGCGGACCGGGTGACGCTGGAGCCGGACGCGCGAGTCCTGCGCTCAGGCGGGTTCCGGCTCCGGGCTGGCCACCGGGAAGCGCTCTCCCTCGTCGCTGCGGACGGGGAGCACCGCGCCACCCTCGGAGAGGTACGCGTCGAGGTTCGGGGCGTACCCCGCGACCAGCGCCTGCCGCTCCACGGCGCTCGACGCCGCGTACTCGTGCGACGACGTGCCCAGCGGCCGCACGTGCCGGGGCATCAGCTTGTAGAACCCCGTGCGCGACTCGTGCGCCCGGCCGAGCGGGTCCAGCTCCGCGGCGGCGAACGCGCCCGGTTCGAAGGCCAGCCCGTGCGCCCGCGCCCGCTCGACCATCCACAGCAGACTGATGTCGGCCAGTGCGCGGTCCGGGTAGCCGCCGCCGACGTCGGAGTGCACCCCGGCGAACCAGACCTGCTCGACGCGCTGCCCGATCGTGTCCGCGCGCGGCTGCCACAGCGCGGGCCGGAACGGCGGGCGGTGCTCGTCGATCGCCAGCGCGTGGTAGGCCGCGTCGACGCTGGAGCTCAGCTCCGTGTCGTGGAACTGCCAGCGGCGGTTGACGAGGTTGACCAGCCGCAGCCCGGACAGCGGGATGCCGAGCGAGCCGACGGTGTCCCACACGCCGAGGAACCGGATCCGCGTTTCGCGCGAGTACGACCGGCGGAACAGCTCCGCCGCGGCCGAGCGCGGGTGCGTCTTCGACCCGCGGGCGCGGTAGAGCGCGTACGCCTCGCCGATCCGGTCCTCGTGCTCGGGCCGCAGGATGCCGCAGTTGCGCACCAGGCCGGCGAGGCTGCGCGCGGTGTAGGCGCCGCGGCTGAACCCGAACAGGAACAGCTCGTCCCCCGGCTCGAAGGTCCGGACCAGGAACCGGTAGGCCTCGCGCACGTTGCGGGACAGCCCGAACCCGAACGCCCCGCCCCACAGGCGCTCGCCGGGCCGCGTCCCGACGCCGGGGTGGTAGAACATCCGCTGCTCGCGCCCGGCCCCGTCGGCGGGCGCGACCGCCAGCGCCACCCGCGACACGTTGGTCGGCGCCGGCTGGTCCGGCGTGTTCCAGGTCCCGTCGCAGCAGATCACCAGCCGCTTGGTCATGCACAGCTCCCCTCGCCGCCCGGTTTGTCGCCGATCGAGTGCCGAGGGTTACTGTCCGCTCTGGCTACCAGGCGGTAGCATCGTCCGGCCGGGTCGCTGACCAGCAAGAACGCGAGTCGGCTTCAGGTTTTTGTTGCGGCGCGTCAAGGGGGCGGAAGTGCCGGACTACCGCAGTGCGCAGGCCCTGGCGGCCACACCGAGACGACTCGCGGTGGCGCTGGAGCCGCACACCCGTCCACTGGCCGAGGCGATCGTCCGCGAGGTGCGGCGGGAGGTGCCGGAGTACTCCGGGCCGCCGGAAGGCCGGTTCGGCCGCGCGCTGGCCGAGGGCATCGAGGTGGCGGTGCGGCACTGCTTCCAGTGCATCGGCAACCCGCACCCGGACCACAGCGAGTGGGTCCGCCAGTTCCGGCGGCGCGGGCGGCGCGAGTTCGACGAGGGCCGCACGCTCGACGCCCTGCAGGCCGCGGTGCGCATCGGCGGCCGGGTCGCCTGGCAGTACCTGACCCCGGTGCTGCGTGACCTCGGCGCGGGCCCGCAGACCCTCACCACCGCGGCCGAGGCGATCTTCGCGTTCGTCGACGAGCTGTCCGCGACGGCGCTCGAAGGGTTCCAGGAGGCGCGGCAGCCGTCCGGAGCCGAGGAGCGCCGTCGCCGCCTGGCCACGCTGGTCCTCGCCGAGCCGCAGCCGTGTCTGGAGGGCCCGGCCGAGGACGCGGGGTGGGTGGTGCCCGAACGGGTCGCCGTGATCGCCCTCGAACACGCCGAGGGCCTGCCGTCCGACGTGCTGGACGACGAGGTCCTCGTCGATCTGGACGGCGACCGCCCCTGCCTGATCACGCCCAGTCCGCAACGGACGGTCGAAATCCTGTCTGGCAACTGGGAAAAACCCGCGCGTGCCGCGGTGTCGCCCCCGGTTCCGCTCGTGCTGGCCCCGGCCGCGCACCGGCTGGCCCGGCCCGGGCTCGCCCTGCCCGGGGACGTCGTGTGGTGCGCCGAGCACCTCGACGCGATCTGGTTGCGCTCGCAGGACTTCCTGGCCGACCGGCTGCACGCGAAGTACCTCGCCCCGCTGGACTCGGTGAGCGGCAGGCAACGCGCGCGGCTGGGCGAAACCCTGCTGGCGTGGCTGGAAACCCGGGGCGGCGCGCCGGAGATCGCGCGCCGACTGCAGGTGCACCCGCAGACCGTGCGGGCGCGGCTGCACCAGTTGCGCGAGCTGTTCGGCGACCGGCTGGACGACGCGGACACGCGGTTCGGGCTGCACCTGGTGCTGCGCAGGCAACTCGGCGCCGAGGAGGGGACTTTGTGAGGCACGCGCGAACGGGACCTCCTCCGGGTGTCACCCGTCTCGACACTCGTCACCCGAACGGGTGGCGCAGGAATTCGGAGTGTGTCAACGGTTCTTGCCAACGCGACCCGGGTGATGCCATGTTGGCTCCGCGAGCGGGCCACGAGCACGGGGCCGGCCGCGAAGTTCTCCACCCACCGCAGTGCTGCGGTTTCCCGAGCAGGGGTTGACATGACGATCGACGCCGACGTCCGGCCCGGACGCACCGCACCGCCGCGGCCGCCGCACCCGCGCCGCCCGCCCGGTGAGGCTCCGGCGCACGGCCGCGCGAGCACGCTGTGGGCGTCGCTGCCGCGCGAGCTGGCCGCGGTGTTCCGCCCGCACGCGGACGCGCTCACGCGGGTCATCCTGGCCGAGATCCAGCGGGCGGTGCCGGAGTACGCCCGTCCGCTGGAGGGGCCGTTCGGCGAGGTCATCGTGCGCGGGGTGCGGGAGGCGGTCGGGCACTGCCTGGACAACATCGGCAACCCGGCGGTGTCCCAGGACAACTGGATCGGCGTGTTCCGGCACCTCGGCCGCATCGAGTACAGCGAGGGGCGTCCGCTGGACCAGATCCAGACCGCCTACCGCGTCGGCGGGCTGGCCGCGTGGCGCTACATCGCCAAGGTCGGCCAGGCGAAGGGGCTGCCGTCCGACCTCCTCTACACCGGCGCCGAAGCGGTGCTGGCCTATGTGGACGAGATCTCCGCGCTGTCCGTGCAGGGCTACCGCGCCGCGCAGGCCCGCGCGGCGGGCACCCGGGCCCGGCAGCGCAGGCAGCTGCTCGGCCTGGTCCTGTCCGAGCCCGCGCCCGCGCCGCAGGCCGTCGAGGGGCTGGCCGCGGCCGCCGGGTGGCACGTGCCGGACAAGGTGGTCGCGATGGCGCTGGAGCCGCGGCGCGACCAGCACCGGCTGCCGCCGCCCGCGCTGCCCGCCGAGGTGCTGGCGGATCTGGAGAGCCCGCAGCCGTGCCTGCTCGCGGCCGCGCCGCCGGAGGGCCTGGAGGCCGCGCTGCGCGGCTGGCGCGTCGCGATCGGGCCGCGGGTGCCGCTGGCGGAGGCGGCGGTGTCGCTGCGCTGGGCGCGCCGGACGATGGACCTGAGCGTGCGACGCATCCTCCCGCGGGAGCCGGTGCTGCACGCCGACGACCACCTGGCCACGCTGTGGCTGCTGGCGGACGAGTTCCTGATCGGACAGTTGCGGGACGCGTGCCTTGAGCCGTTGCAGGGGCTGACCGACAAGCAGCGCGCGCGGCTCGGGCAGACGCTGCTGGCGTGGCTGCAGTCCAGCGGGAGCGCGCCGGAGATGGCCGAGCGGCTGGGCGTGCACCCGCAGACGGTGCGCTACCGGATGCGGCGGATCGAGGAACTGTTCGGCGAGCGGCTGAACGACCCGGAACACCGGCTGCGGCTGGAAATCGCGCTGCGGGCGACGGAACTGCTGACGCCCGCGGCATGAACCGGGTGAACGACTACGACAGCTTCGCCGAGGCCTACGCGGCCGAAAACGAGAACAGCCTGCTGAACGCGTACTACGAGCGGCCGGCGATGCTGTCCCTCGCCGGGGACGTGACCGGCCGCCGGATCCTGGACGCGGGCTGCGGCGCTGGGCCCCTGACCGCCGCGCTGCGCGACCGCGGCGCGGAGGTCACCGGCATCGACGCCAGCGCCGGGATGCTGGCGCTGGCCAGGCGGCGCCTCGGTGAGGACGTGCCGCTCCGCCTCGCGGACCTGAACGACCCCCTGCCCTTCGCCGACGGCGCGTTCGACGACGTGGTCGCCTCCCTGGTGCTGCACTACCTGGAGGACTGGAAACCGGCGCTGTCCGAGCTGCGGCGGGTGCTCCGGCCCGGCGGCCGCCTGATCGCGTCGGTGGACCACCCGTTCGTCGCCTACACGATCCAGGAGCCCCGGCCCGACTACTTCGCGACCACCAGCTATTCCTTCGAGTGGACCTTCGGCGGTCAGACCGTGCCGATGCGGTTCTGGCGCCGCCCGCTGCACGCGATGACCGGCGCCTTCACCGACGCCGGGTTCCGCCTCACAGCGCTCGTCGAGCCGCAGCCCGACCCGGCCGCCCGCGACCTCTTCCCCGGCGACTTCGAATCACTGTCGACGAAGACCGCGTTCCTGTTCTTCGTCCTCGAGGCCGCGCCCTAGTGCGGGGTGAAGGTGCTTGACACCTTTCCCGCACATACGGGGGTCTTCGTGTCTCACCGTAATGCCCGGCTGACGAAGTGGCGGCGGTTGCTGGTCGACCACGCACCGCATCCTGGTTCGTTATCGAATGCCGAGGCTGGCGACCAGATCCGCCGCTACGAGCGGGACCAGCCGGGCGAGCTGGTGCACGTCGACGTGGCGCCGTCGACGATCACTCCCGGCCGGCCCAACCCGTCACCAACTCACACCAGCGCAGCTAGGTGTTTTGTTCGGTGGGGTTGGTTCCGCGGCTGCCGAGGGTGCTCCTCGATCAGGGTGCGGTGGAAGCGTCCGACCTCGCGTTGGCTTGGGTTCGCAGGGGCCTGTGGTGGCAGGCCGTGGCGACGCGGGATCTGCTGCACCGTGGCGACGGCTACCGGAAACCTCCCGGACAGCGCCTAGGAAACGGCCGGCGCGCTCGCCAGGTACGCCTCCCGGCAGGCGGCACGCGCCAATTTGCCCGCAACCGTCCGGGGCAGCGTTCCCGGCAGGCCCACGTGCACGTCGCGCACCCGCAGGCCGTATCCGTCCGCGACGGCCTGCTCGACGGCCGCCGCGCAGGTCAGTGGGCCGGGCGCCTCGGCGAGCACCACGACCTCGTCCTCGACGGCGAACACGACCGTCGAGCCGGGCAGCAGTTCGGGCACGACCCGTTCGATCGTCGCCTCCACCGCTTCCGCCTGGACCGCCCCGGCGGGCAACCGGTTCTCCAGCCGCCCCAGTACGGTCAGCTCGCCGCCGGACAGGAAGCCGACGTCCCCGGTCCGCAGCCACCAGCCCGGCTCCCCCGCGTCGGCCTCGTCGCGCAACAGCGCGCAGAACGTCTCCGCCGACGCCGCCGGCCGGCGCCAGTACCCGCGCGCCACCGTCGGCCCGGTCACCCAGATCTCCCCCACCGCGCCGGCAGGCAGCGACCGGCGCGTCACCGGGTCGACGATCGCGACGGTGCGGCCGGGCCGCCCGCTGGACACCGGACCGTCCCCGACGGACACCAAGCCGGTGGCCTCCAGCAGCCCGTACGCGGCCCGGTGCGCGTCGGGACGCAGGCCGGACCCGGGCAGCACCGCCCGGTGCCGCGCCGGTTCACCCACGTCCAGCACCGCCCGGACGCCGCTGAGGTCCAGCCCGTCCGGCACCGCGCAGCGCGCCAGGAACGAGTTCCCCGCCGCCGTCACCGCGCCCGGGTTCGCCGCGAGCGCGCGCAGCCAGATCTCCGGCCGCTCCCGCACGCGATCGGGCGCCAGGTGCACCGACGGGCACCCGGCGAACACCGGCGCGGCCACCGCGAACGGCAGCCCCATCTGGCACAGCGGCAGCCAGTTGACGACCACCGACGCCCGGTCGCCCAGGCGCAGCGCGCCGGCGGTGCGCGCGGCGCTGTCGACGAGCCCGGCGTGGGTGATCACCACCCCCACCGAGTCGGAGGTGTAGCACAGGCAGGCGACGTCCGCGGGATCCGGCTCGTCCAGGTCGGACAGATCGCCGGGCACCGTGTCGATCGCGACGATCCGCCACACCTCGACACCGGCGGCGTCCAAGAGGGCGCGGACGTCGAGCAGCTTCTCCCCCGTGGTCAGCACGATCTCCGGCGCCGCGTCGATGACCGTCGCGGCGAGCCAGGCGTCGTCGCGCCCCGGCGCGAAGGCGGGCACCGCGACCAGCCCGGCACGCAGGGTGGCGAGGAAGCCGACGACCCAGTCCACGCCCTCGTCGGCCAGGATCGCGGCGCGCACGCCGTCGAAGCTGAACCGCCGCAGCCACGCGGCCACCGACGTCACCCGCCGGTCCAGCTCGTCCCAGGTGAGCGAGCGGGTGCCGTCGGACACCGCGCGGGCGTCCGGATCCCGGCGCGCCCAGGTCGCCAGGAACTGCGGCAGGGACGCGAGTGTTTGGGTCACAACGGAACCGTAGTGATCTTGTGAATGGGGTGTCAAAACTTGTGAGCGGGGTGCCAGCGGAGCGAATCGATACTTGTCAGCCACGTGAGTGCCACCAGGAAATACGCAGCTCCGGAGGCCTTTCGGCAGAGATGCCAACTTCCCCGCGGAAACCCCTGCAATCGGTGACAAGTTTTCCGGACAACCTTGCCGGAGCAATTTCACGTCATTAGATTACTCATCAGTAATCCTTTTCTGCGATTATCAATGGAGATGTGCATGAATCGGAAGAGAATCGCCGGCGGAATCGTCTCCGGATCGGTACTGGCGGTTTCCGCCGCGGCCGGCCTGCTCGCCGGCGCGGGCACCAGCGCCGCCGACCCGGCCACGCTGACGCTGACCTACACCTGCCCGTTCCCGCTCATCGGCAACCAGCCGATCAGCGTCGTGATCAACGCCGACATCCCGGCCACCGCGACCGTCGGCCAGCCGACGCCCGAGTTCGGCATCGAGGCCGTCGCCACCGTGTCCTCGACCGCCACGGCCGGCCTGAACCTGGTCGGCGCCAAGACGGTGGAGGGCACCGCGCAGGCCTCCGCCACGGTCGCCGCCCCCGAGGCGACCCTGCCGGTCACCGTCCCGACCACGATCCCGCCGACCGCGATCCCCGCCTCCGGCGCCTTCGACGTCACCGCGACCGGCACCACGCCGTCGCTGACCTTCACCCAGCCCGGCGAGGCGACCGTGACGGTCGGCGACCTGCTGCTGACCCTGCACCCGAAGAAGGCCGACGGCTCCGACACCGGCCTCGGCACCTTCGACTCCCAGTGCACGCAGGACCCCGGGCAGGACAACGTGCTCGCCACCGTGCAGATCACCGAGGCCGCGCAGGCCGCCACCGAGCAGCGGATCCGCTGACGGAACTCCCGCGCGGCCCGGGCGCCGGGCCGCGCGGGGTGTGGCGGACCCGGTGATCGGGTAGCCCACCCGCGTGACACCGCGCAACGAAGAGCCACTGGATCTGGGCGCCACCGAGATGTCGCCCGCCGAGGAGGACCGCGTCCGCGCCGAGCACGACCTCGACCGGCCGCGGGTGTTCGACGAGCGCAACGCGGTGGACGACCGCGCGGAGACGCGCTCGACCCTGCTGCCCGAAGAGGAACACGCCGGCAGCGCCGACCCGGAGGCGCAGGCACGGGAAGTCCTGCGCGACTCCGACCTGCGCACCGAGGTTCCCGAGTCGGCCCCGGACACCATGATCGAGCGGCGCCGCCCGGAAGAGACCGCCTGAGCGCCCCTTCGGGACAGTGCCCGCCCCGGCATCCGCGGCTCTGCTTCAATCCGGGAATGGATCTCGGGCTGGGCGGGAAGAAGGCCATCGTCACCGGCGGCAGCCGGGGCATCGGGTTCGCGGTCGCGCAGGCGCTGACCGCCGAGGGCGCCGACGTGGCGATCGTCGCCCGCGACGCGGCGGCACTCGCGGAAGCACGCGCCCGGATCGGCGGGAACACGCTGTCCGTGCCCGCGGACGCCACCGACGACGAGGTCGTGCGCGCCGCGGTCGCGCGCACCGTCGAGGAGTTCGGCGGGGTGGACATCCTGGTCAACTCCGCGGCACAACCCGCCGACCCCACGAAACCCACCGCGCTCGCCGCTCTCGAGGACGACGACCTGCGGGCCGAGATCGAGACGAAGGTGCTCGGCTACCTCCGGTTCGCGCGCGCCGTCGCACCGCACATGGCCGAGCGCGGCTGGGGCCGGATCGTGAACGTCTCCGGCCTCAACGCGCGCCGCACCGGCAGCCCGTTCGGCTCGATCCGCAACGTGAGCGTGGCCGCCCTGACCAAGAACCTCGCCGACGAACTCGGCCCGCACGGGATCAACGTGACGGTCGTGCACCCCGGGCTGACCGTCACGGTACGAACCCCGGCGATGATCGAGGACGTCGCGCGCGCCCGTGGCGTGACCGCCGCGGAGGCCGAGGCACTGCTCGGCCGCGGCAGCGCGATCGGGCGGATGGTCACCGCGGCCGAGGTGGCCGACGTCGTCACGTTCCTCGCCTCCCCGCGCAGCGCGGCGATCACCGGCGACGCCATCCCGGCCGGCGGCGGCATGCCGGGCCCGATCTACTACTGAGACGCCCGGCCCAGCACCGCCCACCCGTGCGGCGGCAGCGTGGGCAGCGGCGCTTTCCCGTCCGGTGAGGACGAATCCAGCACCCGCAGCCCGTCGATGTCCACCGGGAACCGGTACGCGTCGTCGCTGGTGTTCAGCAGCGTCAGGATCTCCTCGTCGCCGGAGCGGGAGCGGAACGCCATCGCCCGGTTGGTCAGGTGCTCGACCTCCGTCCGCGCCCGCACCAGCCACGCGTTCCGCCGCCGCAGCCCGATCAGCCGCTGGTGCAGGCGGTACACCGGCCAGCCGTAGGGCGCGAGCTGCCCCGCGTCGGCCGGGAACTCCGGGCGGATCTCGTCGTCACCGCCCTCCCGTTCCTCCTTGACGCCGCGGAAGGCCTGCTCGTCGCCGTAGTAGACGCTGGGCACGCCGCCGACCGTGAACAGCACCGCGAGCGCGTGCGCCAGGTGCCGCTCGTCGGTCAGGCGGCTCGCCAGCCGCGTGACGTCGTGGTTGCCGACGAAGGTCTGCGGCACGAACGACCCCATCAGCTCGTCGTGCCGCTTCAGCGCCCAGGACAGCTCGAAGAAGTTCCCGTCGTGCAGCGAGCTCCAGATCGCCTTCCACAGCTCGTACTGCGTCACCGTGTCCAGCCCGCCGCGCGCCACGTAGGAGGCGTAGTCGCCGTGCAGCACCTCGCCGGCGAACCACGCGTCCGGGTGCCGCCGCCGCACCCCGGGCAGCACCCGCGCCCAGAACTCCGGCCGCACCGCGTACGCCGCGTCCAGCCGCCAGCCGGACACGCCGCGGCCGAGCCAGTGGTCCAGCACCCGCGCCACGTAGTCCGCGACCGCAGGCTGGGCGTGGTCCAGCGCCACCAGGTGCGCGTGCCCCTCGAACACCGCGTGGTCCGCGCCCTCGCGGCGGAACCACTCCGGATGCCCGAAAGCGCGCGAAACGTGGTTGAAAACACCGTCCAGCACGATCCGCAGTCCGCGGCCGTGCGCGGCGGCGACCAGGCGGTCGAAATCGGCGTCGTCACCCAGCCGCGGGTCGATCCGGAAGTGGTCGACCGTGTCGTAGCCGTGGGTCTCGGACGCGAACACCGGCCCCAGCATCAGACCGGAACAGCCCAGTTCAACGGCGTAGTCGAGCCAGTTCTCCAGCCGCCGGAGCCGGTGCTGCGGCTCGCTGCCTGCCGGGAGCGCCCCGGCGGGCGCGCCGGTGAAGCCGAGCGGGTAGACGTGCCACCAGATCGCGTGATCGGCCCAGCGCCCCATGCGTTCTCCTCGTCTCGTCGTGTGGCGGCCCCCGGCCGGGACCGGGATCCTGAACGGGTGGAAACCGACCTGACCGCCCTCGCGCACGCTTACGGAGTGGCCACCCGGTACGAGAACGCCGAGCAACGCGAGGTCGAGGTCGAGCCGGACGTCGTCGTCGCCGTTCTCGCCCAGTTCGGGGTGGACGCCTCCGGGCCGGACGCGATCCGCCGCGAGCTGGCCGCGGTCCGCGAACGCCGGGCGGCCACGGTGCTGCCCCCGACGCTCGTGCTGCGAGAAGGTACCGAACACGACGCGGGCGGGCCCGCTGTCCTGCATTTGGAGGACGGCACCCGCCGGGAGATCGGCCGGATGCTTCCCGCCGATCTGCCGCTGGGCTGGCACCGCATCGAGACCGCCGAGCAGGACGTGGTGCTCGCCGTCGTGCCGCACCGCCTGCCCGAGGTGCCCCCGGCCTGGGGCTGGATGCTGCAGCTCTACGCGCTGCGCTCGGAGCGGTCGTGGGGCGCCGGGGACTTCGGCGACCTGGCGGAGTTCGCCCGCCGCTCGGCCGCCGAACTGGGCGCCGGCGTGCTGCTGGTCAACCCGGTGCAGGCGATCAGCCCGGTTCACCCGGTCGAGCGCTCGCCGTACTCGCCGGCGAGCCGCCGCTACGCCAACCCGCTCTACCTCCGGATCACCGACACGCCCGAGTTCGCGCGCGCGGACGATGACCTGCGTGCCCGGGTGCTGGCCCTGCGGCCGGACAACACGGACCTGATCGACTACGACGCGGTCTGGAGCGCCAAGCTGGCCGCGCTGGAACTGCTGTGGCCGCTGCACGAGCCGGCGCCGCTGGAGGACGCCGTGCACGACTTCGCGACCTTCTGCGCGCTGGCCGAACGGCACGGCCCGGACTGGCGCGAGTGGCCGGAGCCGCTGCGCGACCCGCACGGCCCGGAGGTCGCCGCCGCCCGCGCGGAGCTGGCCGACCGGATCGCCTTCCACGGCTGGCTGCAGCAGCTGTGCGAGGACCAGCTCGGCCGCGCCCGCGAGGCGGCCGCCGCGATGCCGGTGGGCATCGTGCACGACCTGCCGGTCGGCGTGCACCCCGGCGGCGCGGACACCTGGGCGCTGGGCGACGCGTTCGCCGCGCGGGTGACCGTGGGCGCGCCGCCGGACGCCTTTAGCCAGCAGGGCCAGGACTGGAACCTGCCGCCGTTCCGCCCGGACCGGCTCGCCGAACTCGGTTACGCGCCGTTCCGCGACGTGATCCGCGGCGTCCTGCGGCACGCCGACGGCATCCGGATCGACCACGTCGCCGGGTTGTGGCGGCTGTGGTGGATCCCGCCGGGCGAGCCGCCGTCGCGCGGCACCTACGTGCACTACGACGCCGAGGCGATGCTCGGCATCCTGGCGCTGGAGGCGCACCGCGCGGGCGCGGTCGTCGTGGGCGAGGACCTGGGCACGGTCGAGGCCGCGGTGACCAAGACCCTGCACGAGCGCGGGGTGCTCAGCTCCGCGGTGCTGTGGTTCCAGCGCGACTACGACTCGCCCGGCCACCCGTTCGTCCCGCCCGCGGAGTGGGACGCCGACGCGATGGCGAGCATCACCACGCACGACCTGCCGACCGTCGCCGGCTGGCTCGCCGGCGAGCACGTGCGGGTGCGGGCCGAACTGGGACTGCTCGACGGGCCGCCGGAGGAGGAACGAGCCGCCGCGGAGACCGAGCGCGCCGACCTGCTCGCCTTCGCGCGGGCGCAGGGCATCCCGGACGACGACCCGGTGGCGGCGTTGCACACCCTGCTCGCGTCCGCGGCGTCGCGGCTGCTGCTGACCGCGCCCGCGGACGTGGTCGGCGAGGTGCGGCAGCCCAACCTGCCCGGCACGACGGACGAGTACCCGAACTGGCGGATTCCCTTGCCCGTCACCGCGGAGGAGTTCTTCACGGACGCACGACTGCGCCACTTCGTGAAGGAATTGCGCGCCGCGCGCCCGTTCACCGGGCGAAGTGCTTGAAGACCGCTAGATTGGGCACACGTCGGAACACGGCTCGCGAACGCAAAAGAGGAGAACCTGTGCCGCCCTGGCCCGGATTGCCCTACCCGCTGGGTGCCACCTACGACGGTGTGGGCACCAACTTCGCCGTCTTCTCGGAAGTCGCGGATCACGTCGAGCTGTGCCTGGTCAACGAGGACGGCACCGAGGAGCGGCACCGCCTGACCGAGGTCGACGGTTTCGTCCACCACGGGTACCTGCTCGGCGTCGGCCCCGGCCAGCGCTACGGCTACCGCGTGCACGGCGAGTACGACCCGTCACGCGGCCTGCGCTGCAACCCGAACAAGCTGCTGATCGACCCGTACGCCAAGGCGATCGCCGGACACGTCGACTGGGACGAGGCGCTGTTCGCCTACCCGTTCGGCTCGCCGGACGAGCGCAACGACGCGGACTCCGCGGCGCACGTCCCGCACGCGGTGGTGGTCAACCCGTTCTTCGACTGGGGTGACGACCGGCCGCCGCGCACGCCGTACAACGAGACGGTGATCTACGAGGCGCACGTCCGCGGCCTCACGATGAACCACCCGGAGGTGCCCTCGCGGCTGCGCGGCACCTACGCCGGGCTCGCACACCCCGCGGTGATCGACCACCTCACGAAGCTCGGCGTCACGGCGATCGAACTGATGCCGGTGCACCAGTTCATCACCGACCACGGCCTGGCCGAGAAGGGCCTGCGCAACTACTGGGGCTACAACACGATCGGCTTCTTCGCCCCGCACGAGGGCTACGCGGCGCTGCCCGAGCAGGCCGGCCAGGTGCAGGAGTTCAAGGGCATGGTCAAGGCCCTGCACGAGGCAGGCATCGAGGTCATCCTCGACGTCGTCTACAACCACACCGCCGAGGGCAACCACCTCGGCCCGACGCTGTCCATGCGCGGCATCGACAACCAGGCCTACTACCGGCTGGTCGAGGACGAGCCGCAGTACTACATGGACTACACCGGCACCGGCAACTCGCTCAACGTGCGCAACCCGCACACGCTGCAGCTCATCATGGACTCGCTGCGGTACTGGGTCACCGAGATGCACGTCGACGGGTTCCGCTTCGACCTCGCGGCCACCCTGGCCCGCGAGTTCTACGACGTCGACCGGCTGTCCACGTTCTTCGACCTGGTGCAGCAGGACCCGACGGTGAGCCGGGTCAAGCTGATCGCCGAGCCGTGGGACGTCGGGCCGGGCGGCTACCAGGTCGGCAATTTCCCTCCACTGTGGACGGAGTGGAACGGCCAGTACCGGGACACCGTGCGGGACTTCTGGCGCGGCGAGCCCGCCACGCTCGGCGAGTTCGCCTCCCGGCTCACCGGATCCTCCGACCTGTACCAGGACGACGGCCGCCGCCCGTACGCCTCGATCAACTTCGTCACCGCGCACGACGGCTTCACGTTGCAGGACCTGGTGTCCTACAACAACAAGCACAACGAGGCCAACGGCGAGGACGGCCGGGACGGCGCCGACGACAACCGCTCGTGGAACTGCGGCGTCGAGGGCGAGACCGACGACGAAGAGGTGCTGGCGCTGCGGGCCAAGCAGCGCCGCAACATGCTCGCCACCCTGCTGCTGTCGCAGGGCGTGCCGATGCTGCTGCACGGCGACGAGATGGGCCGCACCCAGCAGGGCAACAACAACGTCTACTGCCAGGACAACGAGATCTCCTGGATGGACTGGTCGCTCGCCAAGGCCAACGCCGACCAGGTCGAGTTCACCGCCGCGCTGACCGCGTTCCGCAAGAAGCACCCGGTGTTCCGGCGCCGCCGCTTCTTCGCCGGGAAACCGATCGGCAAGGGCGAGGAGCTGCGCGACATCGCCTGGTTCACGCCCTCCGGCGAGGAGATGAAGGAGCAGAACTGGGACGACGGCTTCGGCAAGGCCATCGTCGCGTTCCTCAACGGCGAGGGCATCAACGATCTCGACCCGCGCGGCATGAAGGTCACCGACGACTCGTTCCTGCTGGCGTTCAACGCGCACTACGAGGACATCGAACTGACCCTGCCGAACGCCGACTACGGCGCGGGCTGGGCGGTGGTGATCGACACCGAGGCCGGGACGGTCGCGGAGGAGCCGGGTGAGCCGGTGGCCGCCGGCGGCACGATGAACCTGCCCGCTCGTTCGCTCGTGGTGCTGCAGCGGGTGGACGCATGAGACCCTCCGCCACCTACCGGGTCCAGCTGCGCCCGGAGTTCACCTTCGCCGACGCCGCCGACCGCATCCCGTACCTGCGCAAGCTCGGCGTCGGCGCGCTGTACGCCTCCCCGGTGCTGGATGCGACGCCCGGGTCCACCCACGGCTACGACGTGGTCGACCCGACGCGGGCGCGGCCGGAGCTGGGCGGCGAGGACGCGCGGCGGGAGCTGGCGAAGCGGCTGCGGGACGCGGGGCTCGGGTTCGTCGTGGACATCGTGCCCAACCACATGGCGGTCGAGGTCGCGAAGGCCAACCCGTGGTGGTGGGACGTGCTGCGGAACGGCCCCGGCTCGGCGCACGCCGACTACTTCGACATCGACTGGCGGCGCGGCAAGGTGCTGCTGCCCGTCCTCGGCGACGACGCCGACGTGGCGGAGCTGCGGGTCGACGGCGACGAACTCGTCTACTACGAGCACCGGTTCCCGATCGCGCCGGGCACCGGCGAGGGCAGCCCGCAGGAGGTGCACGCGCGGCAGCACTACGAGCTGGTGGGCTGGCGGCGGGGCAACGCGGAGCTGAACTACCGCCGCTTCTTCGACATCACCACGCTCGCCGCGGTGCGGGTCGAGCTGCCCGACGTCTTCCACGCCACCCACGGCGAGGTGCTGCGCTGGGTCGCCGAGGGCGACGTCACCGGCCTGCGCGTGGACCACCCGGACGGCCTCGCCGACCCCGGCGGCTACATGCGGATGCTGCGCGCGGGCGCGCCGGAGGCGTGGCTCGTGGTGGAGAAGATCCTGCACCCGGGCGAGGACCTGCCGCAGAGCTGGCCGGTCGACGGCACCACCGGCTATGACGCGCTGCGCGAGATCACCGGGCTGTTCGTCGACCCGGCGGGCGAGGCGCCGCTGACCGAGCTGGCGCGGTCGCTGGGCCAGCCGGTGGACTACCACGAGGTCGAGGACAGGGCCCGGCGGCTGGTGACCGACCGCATCCTGGTGGCCGAGGTGCGCCGGATCGCCGCGCTGGTGCGCGGCGTGGAGCCGGAGGCGGCGCAGGGAGCGGTGGCCGAGACGATGGTCGCGTTCCCGGTGTACCGGTCCTACCTGCCCGAGGGCGAGGCGCACTGGGCGGCCGCGATCGCCGCTGCCCGCGCGGCGCGCCCCGACCTGTCCGAGGCGATCGACGCGCTGGACTTCCAGGTGCGGGAGGACCCGCACGGCGAGCTGGCCACCCGCATCCAGCAGACCTCCGGGATGGTGGTGGCCAAGGGCACCGAGGACACCACCTTCTACCGCTACACGCGCTTCGCCGCGCTCAACGAGGTCGGCGGCTCCCCCAACGACTTCGGCGCCTCCGTGGACGCCTTCCACGCGATGGCCGCCGCCCGCGAGGCAGGCTGGCCCGCGGCGATGACCACCCTGACCACGCACGACACCAAGCGGTCCGAGGACGTGCGGGCGCGGCTGGCGGTGCTGTCGGAGGTGCCCGGCGAGTTCGCCGACGCGGTCCGGCGGTGGACCGGACGGCGCGGTATCGACGAGCCGTCGTTGAACCTGCTGGCCTGGCAGACGCTGGTGGGCGCCTGGCCGATCACGCCGGAGCGGCTGCGGGACTACCTGGACAAGGCGGCCAAGGAGAGCAAGCTCCGCACCACCTGGACCGACCACGACGAGGAGTTCGAGAAAGCGGTCGCGGCGTGGCCGGACGAGGTCCTCGGCGACGCGGACCTGGCGGCCGAGGTCGAGTCGTTCGTGGCGCGGGTGCGTGAACCGGGGTGGTCGAACTCCTTGGCGCAGAAGCTGATCCAGCTCACCGCACCCGGCGTGCCGGACGTCTACCAGGGCACCGAGCTGTGGGACTTCTCGCTGGTCGACCCGGACAACCGGCGGCCGGTCGACTACGCGCTGCGGGCCGCGCTGCTGGAGGAGATCGAGGGCGGGTGGCTGCCGCCGGTCGACTCCTCCGGCGCGGCGAAGCTGCTCGTCGTGCACCGGGCGCTGACCCTGCGCCGGGACTCCCCCGAGCTGTTCACCGGCTACCGCCGCCTGCACGCCGAGGGCCCGGCCGCGGCGCACGTGGTCGCCTTCGAGCGCACCGGGCTGATCACGGTGGCCACCCGGCTGCCCGTCGGGCTGGCCGAGAGCGGCGGCTGGCGCGGCACGGTGCTGCCGCTGCCCGCCGGTGAGTGGACGGACGCGATCACCGGCGCGGCGGTCACCGGCGAGCTGTCGGAAATGCTCGCGCGTTATCCGGTCGCGTTGCTGGTCCGAGGAGAGTCATGACCTTCCGGGTGTGGGCGCCCGCCGTCTCGCGAGTGCGCGTGCGCACCGGCGGCGCCGATCACGAGATGACGGCCGGTGGCGGCGGCTGGTGGTTCTCCGACGTGCCCGCGCCGCCGGGCGCCGACTACGCGTTCGTGCTCGACGACGACGAGAAGGCGCTTCCCGACCCGCGGTCGTCGTGGCAGCCCCAGGGCGTGCACGGGCCGTCGCGGATCTACGACCACTCCGCGTTCGACTGGACCGACGGGTCGTGGACCGGGCGGGCGCTGCCCGGCGGCGTGATCTACGAGCTGCACGTCGGCACGTTCACCCCGGAGGGCACCTTCGACGCGGCGATCGGGCGGCTGGACCACCTCGTCGACCTCGGCGTCACGTTCGTCGAGGTGCTGCCGGTCAACTCGTTCGACGGCACCGACGGCTGGGGCTACGACGGTGTGCTGTGGGGCGCGGCGCACGAGCCCTACGGCGGGCCCGACGGGTTCAAACGGTTCGTCGACGCCTGCCACGCGCGCGGCCTGGCCGTGGTGCTCGACGTCGTCTACAACCACCTCGGGCCGTCCGGGGCGTACCTGGACCGGTTCGGTCCGTACTTCGCAGGCAGCAACGACTGGGGTCCAGGGCTCAACCTGGACGGCGAGGGCTCCGACGAGGTCCGCAGGTACGTGCTGGACAACGCGCTCGGCTGGCTGCGCGACTTCCACGTCGACGCGTTGCGGCTGGACGCGGTGCACGCGCTGAGCGACCGGCGGGCCACGCACCTGCTGGAGGAGCTGGCGGTGGAGGTGGAGGCGCTGTCGGCGGCGGTGCGGCGGCCGCTGACGCTGATCGCCGAGTCCGACCTCAACGACCCGCGGCTGGTCACCGCGCGCGAGGGCGGCGGGTACGGGCTGCACGCCCAGTGGTGCGACGACCTGCATCACGCGCTGCACGTGACGCTGTCCGGGGAGACCAGCGGGTACTACGCCGACTTCGGCGCGCCCGGGGCACTGGAGAGGACGCTGCGGCAGGCGTTCTTCCACGCCGGCACGTGGTCGTCGTTCCGGGAGCGGACGCACGGGCGGCCGGTCGACACGCGGACGGTGCCCGGGCACCGGTTCCTGATCTACCTGCAGAACCACGACCAGATCGGCAACCGGGCCACCGGCGACCGGTTGTCCGCTTCGGTGCCGCTCGGGCGCCTGGCCTGCGGCGCGGCGATCGTGTTCTGCTCGCCGTACACGCCGATGGTGTTCATGGGCGAGGAGTGGGCAGCGCGCACGCCGTGGCAGTTCTTCGCGTCGTTCCCGGACCCGGAGCTGGCCGAGGCCGTCCGGACGGGCCGCCGCCGCGAGTTCGCCCGCCACGGCTGGGGCGAGGCCGAGGTGCCGGACCCGATGGACCCGGCGACGGTGGAGCGCTCGCGGCTGGACTGGTCCGAGCCGGGCAAGGAGGGGCACCGCGAGGTGCTCGACCTGTACCGGTCGCTGATCGCGTTGCGCCGGTCCCGGCCGGAGCTGGCGGACCCCTGGCTGGACCGGTTCGAGGTCCGCGCGGACGGCCCGCTGCTGACCGTCGACCGCGGCGCCCTGCGGCTGGTGTGCAACTTCGGCCCCGAGGCCGCCGACCTGGGCGAACCGGCGAGCCAGGTGCTGCTCTCGTGGGGCGACGCCACGGCCACCCACCTGCCCCCGGACACGTTCGTCCTGATCGACACGCTCGGCTGATCACGCCAGGTCACCGACCGCCCGCGGGCTTGCCCGACCGCCACCGCCCGGCGGTGACCAAACCCGCACCACCCCGCGCGGTCAGCCCACCGCCCTGCCATCCATCCCGCCGAAGGGGCTGCAGGCCTGGGCGAACGCGCCGACCCGCCACACCCCGTCATCACCCACCCGGCCGCCCCACCTACCGACCACCATCCGCCCGCGCCGACCTGGGCGAACCCGCCGACCCGCCACACCCGGTCACCACCCACCCGGCCGCCCCCACATACCGACCACCATCCGCCCGCGCCGACCTGGGCGAACGCGCCCACCCGCCACGCCCGGTCACCACCCACCCGGCCGCCCCCACGTACCGACCACCCATCCGCCTCGCACAGAAGGCACCGACGTGCGCTGACAAACCCACACCCGCCGCACCCCACCTGATCAGCACTCTGCGGCGGTGACCAAACCCTCACCACCCCCGCGACCAGCCCCACCTACCCGCCACCCATCCCCCCGCGCAGAAGCCACCGACCTGCGCGAACAACCCCTCGTCCCCTCGCCGCGGCCACCCGCCGTCACCACCGGCTCCCGCACCCCCACCTGATCAACACCGTTCGGCGGTGACGAAACGGTCGGGGGGTGCTGGGAGAATCGGGGCATGGCCATCCGACCTGCCACCGACAACCTCGTCCTCGCCGGGCGCCCCTTCCCCTTGGGCGCGCACCCGGAGGGCGGGGGCGTCCGGTTCGCCGTCACCTCGACCGTCGCCGACGCCGTCGAGGTGTGCCTGATCAGCGAGGACGGCTCCGAACGCCGGGTCGAGCTCACCGAGCGCACCTTCGGCGTGTGGCACGGCCTGGTGCCCGGCGTGACGTCGGGCCAGAAGTACGGCTACCGCGTGCACGGCCCGTACGACCCGTCGCGCGGCCTGCGCTGCAACCCGGACAAGATCCTCGTCGACCCGTACGCCACCCGCATCACCGGCGCCCTCACCGACCTGACCGCCGCGCTCGGCCACGCGGGCGACCCGATGCACCACCGGCGCTCCAAGGTCGACTCGCTGGGCAGCGTGCCGCTGTCGGTGGTCACCTCGCACGGCGGCCCGGACACGGGCGTGAAGCCCGAGGTGCCGTTCGAGGAGTCGGTCATCTACGAGATGCACGTGAAGGGCTTCACGCAGCGCAACCCGGAGATCCCGGCGAACCTGCGCGGCACCTACCTGGGCCTGGCGCACCCGGCGGCGATCGAGCACCTGGTGCGGCTCGGGGTGACCGCGGTGGAGCTGCTGCCGGTGCACTGGTTCACCGAGGAGCCCTACCTGGTGCGCACCGGGCGGAAGAACTACTGGGGGTACTCGCCGCTGGGGTACTTCGCGCCGCACGCCGGGTACGCGAGCGAGCCGGGGCGCGAGGTCGCCGAGTTCCGCACCATGGTCGCCGCCCTGCACGCGGCCAACATCGAGGTCATCCTCGACGTGGTCTTCAACCACACCTGCGAGGGCGGCCTGGACGGGCCCACCCTGTCCTTCCGCGGCCTGGACGCCCCGGCCTACTACCTGCACGCCGGCCGCGGCAACGTCATCGACCTGACCGGCTGCGGCAACACGCTGGAGCCGCGTTCGCCGACGGTGATCCGGCTGGTCACCGACTCGCTGCGGTACTGGGCGACCGAGATGGGTGTCGACGGGTTCCGGTTCGACCTGGCCAGCACGCTCGGGCGGCCCGGCGGCGGCGCGTTCGACCGCGACTCGGCGCTGCTGACCGCGATCACCACCGACCCGGTGCTGTCCCGGTGCAAGCTGATCGCCGAGCCGTGGGACGTGACCGGCCACGGCTACCGCGTCGGCGACTTCGGGGCGCAGTGGGCGGAGTGGAACGGCCGCTATCGCGACACGGTGCGCGACTTCTGGCGCGGCGCGGTGGGCGTGGACGACCTGGCGTTCCGGCTGTCCGGGTCGTCGGACCTGTACGACCACAACCTTCGCCGCCCGTGGCAGTCGGTCAACTTCATCACCGCGCACGACGGCTTCACGCTGCGGGATCTGGTGTCCTACAACGAAAAGCACAACGAGGCCAACGGCGAGGACAACCGCGACGGGACGAACGACAACCGCTCGTGGAACCACGGCGCCGAGGGCGAGACCGACGATCCGGAGATCCGGCAGCTGCGGGCCAGGCAGGCGCGCAACCTGCTCGCGACGCTGCTGTTGTCGACGGGCACCCCGATGCTCGTCGCGGGTGACGAGCTGTGGCGCACCCAGGGCGGCAACAACAACGCGTACTGCCTGGACGACGAGACGTCGTGGCTGGACTGGTCCGGCGACCCGGACGCGACCGCGATGCTGGCCTTCACGCGACGGCTGGTGCACCTGCGGGCCGCGAGCCCCGCCCTCAGGCAGCCCGAGTTCTTCGAAGGCCGCACGACGCCCACCGGGCGGCCCGACCTGATCTGGTTCCGCCCCGACGGCGAGGAGATGACGGAGGAGGACTGGTTCGACGGCGGCCGCCGCACGCTGATGATGTGGATCGACGGGTCGAACAGCCAGTCCCGCACCCGTGAGGGCGAACTGATCGCCGACCACTCGTGGCTGCTGATCCTCCACTCCGGCGACGAGCCCGTGAAGGTCACCCTGCCCGGCCCGGAGTTCGGCGAGACCCTGAAGCCGACCCTGGACACCACGACACCGGACGGCAGCCCCGCCACCCCGGGTGCCCTCACGCCCGGCAGCAGGCTGACCCTGCCCGCGAGGGCGCTGCTGCTGCTCCGCGCCCCCCGCGACATCACGCCGAGGTAGACCGGCCGAGCGCTGTCACAGAGGTGGAGCACCGTGCGGCAGGAGCACGCCGCGCGGCGACACGTGTGGCGGCAGGTGGCACCGCGAACGCCAGCGCCGCGCTCCCCTCTTGCGGGCGCGGCGCCACAGGCGGTGCAGGCGGGGCGAGCACCATCCGCCCACGCCGGAGCGTGACCACCCCGGCAACCACCGCCCGATCCCCCTCCCCCACCAACCAGCACCACCCGCACCTCTCCACGACCACCGGAACAGACCAGCGCCCCCAGGGTTACCGGCGGGTACGACGGGGCACCCCGATCCCAGGCGTGGCAAGCCCTTCCGAGCTGACGCCCGTTGGTGTTACCCGACTTGCCTGAACGCCGTTGAGGGGTCGAAAGTGCGCGTGGAAGGCGCCGAAGCGAACCACGCCGTGACGCGTGGGTTACCAGTCGATGACCACACTGGACACACGTGGCCCGCCGACGGAGAGTGACACCCGAGGCGGTAGTTTGCGCACGTTCGCAGCTGGGTACCTCCTTCCGAAGACCTGTACGTCCCCACCGGGCCGTCGGGTGGGGCTGCATATTCGACAACAACGGTGAGAGGGGCGCTGCCGATGACCGGCCGGCTCGGCATCGACGACGTGACCCCAGCGGTCAGCTGTGGCCACTACCCGGCGAAAGCGGTGGTGGGGGAACACGTTCCGATCTCGGCGACGGTCTGGCGGGAGGGTCACGACGCGGTCGCCGCCACGGTGTCCTGGCGCGGCCCGCACGACCGGATCTCCCGCCGCACCCGGATGACCGAGCAGGGCACTGGTCTGGACCGCTTCGGCGCGGTCATCGTCCCCGACGCCGAGGGCCTGTGGACCTTCCGCGTCGACGCGTGGAGCGACCCCTGGTCGACCTGGAAGCACGCCGTCAAGGTCAAGGTGGCCGCCGGGCAGGACGCCACCGAGCTGGCCAACGACCTGGAGACCGGCGCCCGCCTGCTGGACCGCGTCTCGCGCCGCCCGGACCGCCGCCGCGAGCGCGCCCTGCTCACCAGCGCCGCGCACGCCCTGCGCGACACCGACCGCTACCTCGCCGAGCGCGTCGGCCCCGCGCTGTCGGTCGACGTGGACCGGATCATGCACGAGTACCCGGTGCGCGAGCTGGTCACCAAGGGCAAGCCGATGCGCATCTGGGTCGACCGGGAACGCGCCGCGTTCGGGTCCTGGTACGAGTTCTTCCCCCGCTCCACCGGCGGCTGGGACGAGCAAGGCCGTCCCGTGCACGGCACCTTCCAGACCGCGGCCAAGGCCCTGGACCGCATCGCGCGCATGGGTTTCGACGTCGTCTACCTGCCCCCGATCCACCCAATCGGCCGCGTGAACCGCAAGGGGCGCAACAACACCCTCACCCCGGACGAGACCGACGTCGGCTCGCCGTGGGCCATCGGATCCGACGAGGGCGGCCACGACGCGGTCCACCCGCAGCTGGGCACCATCGACGATTTCGACGACTTCGTCGCCCGCGCCACCGAGCTGGGCCTGGAGGTCGCCCTCGACCTGGCGCTGCAGGCCGCCCCCGACCACCCCTGGGTGCTGAAGAACCCGGAGTTCTTCACCACGCGCCCGGACGGCAGCATCGCCTACGCCGAGAACCCGCCGAAGAAGTACCAGGACATCTACCCGATCAACTTCGACAACGACCCCGAGGGCATCTACGCCGAGGTGCTGCGTGTGGTGCTGCACTGGGTTTCGCACGGGGTCCGCATCTTCCGGGTCGACAACCCGCACACCAAGCCGCCGGACTTCTGGGCCTGGCTGATCAAGACCGTGAAGGACGCGCACCCGGACGTGCTGTTCCTGTCCGAGGCCTTCACCCGCCCGGCCCGCCTGTGGGGCCTGGCCAAGCTCGGGTTCACCCAGTCCTACACCTACTTCACCTGGCGCACGACGAAGGAGGAGCTGACCGAGTTCGGCGTCGACCTGGTCGAGCACTGGGACGTCGGCAGGCCGAACCTGTTCGTCAACACGCCGGACATCCTGCACGAGTCGCTGCAGAAGGGCGGCCCGGCCATGTTCGCGCTGCGCGCCGCGCTCGCCGCGACGCTGTCGCCGACCTGGGGCGTCTACTCCGGTTACGAGCTGTACGAGCACGAGCCGGTGCGCGAGGGCAGCGAGGAGTACCTCAACTCGGAGAAGTACGAGCTGCGCCCGCGCGACTTCGACCAGGCGCTGGCGGAGGGCCGCTCGCTGGAGCCGTGGCTGACGAAGCTCAACTCGGTGCGCCGCGCCCACCCCGCGCTGCAGCAGATGCGCACGCTGCGGTTCCACCACGTGGACAACCCGGCGCTGCTGGCGTATTCCAAGCAGGATCCGGCGACGGGCGACACCGTCGTCGTGGTGGTGACCCTGGATCCGCACCAGGCCCAGGAGGGGACCCTCTGGCTCGACCTGGCCGCGCTCGGTTTCGACTGGCACGAGCGGCTGATCGCGCACGACGAGGTCACCGGCGAGACCTGGGACTGGGGCCAGGCGAACTACGTGCGGCTCGAACCCTGGCGTTCGGTCGCGCACGTCGTCGGCGTCCAGCGGCGCCTGGCCGGCCGCGACTGATCCGGCCCCGACACAACACGGTTTTTCCACGGAGAACCCCGCGCACCGACCGGCGCCGGGGTAGTCGAACGCACCCGGATGAGGTGGGGAGAGGTGGAGTTCATGGACGAAGACGCCCGGCCCGACGCGGCGCTCGGTCTGGAGGGCATCCCGCACACCGGTGAGGCGATGACCCCCGACGGGATGCTCGTCGAGCCGCAGGCCGACGACTTCAAGCACGCGAAACAGGCCCCGGACAACCCGCACTGGTACAAGAGCGCTGTCTTCTACGAGGTGCTGGTGCGCGCGTTCGCCGACTCCAACGGCGACGGCACCGGCGACCTGCGCGGCCTGGCCGGCCGTCTCGACTACCTGGAGTGGCTCGGCGTCGACTGCCTCTGGCTGCCGCCCTTCTACGCCTCGCCACTGCGCGACGGCGGGTACGACATCAGCGACTTCCGCGCGGTGCTGCCGGAGTTCGGCACGGTCGAGGACTTCGTCTACCTCCTCGACGAGGCCCACCGGCGCGGCATCCGCGTGATCACCGACCTCGTCCTCAACCACACCTCGGACGTGCACCCGTGGTTCCAGCAGTCGCGGTCCGACCCCGACGGGCCCTACGGCGACTACTACGTCTGGAGCGACGACGACTCGCGCTACGCCGACGCGCGCATCATCTTCGTGGACACCGAAACGTCGAACTGGACCTACGACCCGGTGCGCGGCCAGTTCTACTGGCACCGCTTCTTCTCCCACCAGCCCGACCTCAACTACGAGAACCCGGACGTGCAGGAGGCCATGCTCGACGTCCTGCGGTTCTGGCTGGACCTGGGCATCGACGGCTTCCGTCTGGACGCGGTTCCCTACCTGTTCGAACAGGAGGGCACCAACTGCGAGAACCTGCCGCGCACGCACGAGTTCCTCAAGCGCTGCCGCAAGGTCGTCGACGACGAGTACCCGGGCCGGGTCCTGCTGGCCGAGGCGAATCAGTGGCCCTCCGACGTGGTCGAGTACTTCGGGGACCCGGCCACCGGCGGCGACGAGTGCCACATGGCGTTCCACTTCCCGTTGATGCCGCGCATCTTCATGGCCGTGCGCCGGGAGTCCCGCTTCCCGATCTCGGAGATCCTGGCGCAGACGCCGAAGATCCCGGACGGCGCGCAGTGGGGCATCTTCCTGCGCAACCACGACGAGCTGACGCTGGAGATGGTCAGCGACGAAGAGCGCGACTACATGTACGCGGAGTACGCCAAGGACCCGCGGATGAAGGCGAACATCGGCATCCGCCGCCGCCTGGCGCCGCTGCTGGAGAACGACCGCAACCAGCTCGAGTTGTTCACGGCTTTGCTGCTTTCGCTGCCCGGGTCACCCGTTCTGTACTACGGTGACGAGATCGGAATGGGCGACAACATCTGGCTGGGTGACCGCGACGCGGTGCGCACACCCATGCAGTGGACGCCCGATCGCAACGCCGGTTTCTCGGGTTGCGACCCGGGCCGGATCTACCTGCCGGTCATCATGGACCCGGTCTACGGGTACCAGGCGATCAACGTCGAGGCCCAGCGGGACAGCGCGTCGTCGCTGCTCAACTGGACGCGGCGGATGATCGAGGTCCGCAAGCAGCACCACGCGTTCGCCGAAGGCGACTTCGTCGAGCTCGGCGGGTCCAACCCGAGCGTGCTGGCCTACAAGCGGACCTGGATCCGGCCGGACGGGCGGCTCGACATCGTCCTGTGTGTGAACAATCTGTCGCGATTCCCGCAACCGGTCGAGCTGGACCTGTCGGAGCATCACGGTTACACGCCCCTGGAGCTCACCGGCGGTGTTCAGTTCCCCGACATCGGGGAACTGCCTTATCTGCTGACGTTGCCGGGGCACGGCTTCTACTGGTTCCAGCTGCTGGACGCGGACGCGAAGGCGAGGCGAGGTGAGTGACTTGACCGATCCCCGTGAGCTGGTCGGCGCGCTGGTGACCGAACTGCCGGAGTGGCTGCCCACGCAGCGGTGGTTCGCCGGGAAGGACCGCCCGATCACCGCGGTGCGCCCGCTGAGCACGACGGTCCTGATGCCGGGCGACCCGCTCCTGCTCCACCTCGTCGTCGAGGTGGAGCAGGACGACCGGCGCGAGCCGTACCAGCTCCTCATCGGGAGCCAGGCCCACCTGCCGGAGTACCTCGGGTCGAGCTGGATCGGCACCGAGAAGGGCCTGCCCTGCTACGAGGCCACCGGCGACGCCGACCTGACGAGCAAGCTGCTCGACCTGATCGCCGGGGACGCGCGGATCGGCTCGCTGCGGTTCGAGCGCGAACCGGGCACCGAGCTGCGGAGCGGGTTGCGGGCCCGGCCGGTGGGCGCGGAGCAGAGCAACACCTCGCTCGTGTTCGGTCACCACTACATCCTCAAGCTGTTCCGCAAGCTCACCCCGGGCGAGAACCCGGACCTGCGCCTGCACCGGGCGCTGCACGACGTGGGCAGCAAGCACATCGCCGACCTGCTCGGCTCGATCACCGGCGAACTCGACGGGGAGCCGGTCACGATCGGGATGCTGCAGAAGTTCGTGTCCGACGCGGTGGACGGCTGGGCCATGGCCACCACCAGCGTCCGGGACCTCATGGCCGATCCCGAGCTGCCCCCCGACGAGGTGGGCGGCGATTTCGCCGGGGAGGCGCAGCGGCTCGGCCAGGCTGTCGCCTCCGTGCACAGCGACCTGCGGCGGGCCCTCGGCGACGAGATCGCCGACGAGGGCGAGTTCGACCGCACGGTCAAGGCGATGCGGGATCGACTGGACACCGTCAGCCGCGCGGTGCCGCAACTGGCCGAGCACGCCCCGGCGCTGCGCGCCGCCTTCGAGAAGCTGCGGGAGGCGCGCGGACCGGTGTCCATGCAGTACATCCACGGTGACCTGCACCTGGGACAGGTGCTGCGCTGCGTCACCGGGTGGCTGCTGATCGACTTCGAGGGCGAGCCGGCCGCGCCGGCGGCCGAACGGGTGGCGCTGCGCTCGCCGCTGCGGGACGTCGCCGGGATGCTGCGCTCGTTCGACTACGCGGCGCACCAGATGCTGATCGGCCACGACGAGGACGATCCGCGGCTCACCGAGCGGGCGCTGGAGTGGGCGCGGCGCAACCGGTCGGCCTTCTGCGACGGCTACGCCAAGGCGGCGCCGGAGACGGTGGGCGACCCGCGTGCGCACGGCGACCTGCTGCGCGCGTTCGAGCTCGACAAGGCCGTCTACGAGGTGGCCTACGAACACGCCAACCGGCCGGAATGGCTGACCGTGCCGTTGGCATCCATCGCACGGATCACCGCAGGAGGCGAACAACCGTGAACGCGGTCCCAGCCGAACTGCCCGAGGCGGCCCCGCCGCCCGGCGACATCGACCGGCTGCTGGCCGGCTCGCACCACGACCCGCACTCGGTCCTCGGTGTGCACACCGTGGGCGACGCGGTGGTGGTGCGGGCGCTGCGGCCGGGTGCGCGCCGGGTGAGCGTGGTCGCCGCCGACCACAAGTTCGACCTGGAACGGGTCGTGGACGGCCTGTTCGCCGGAACGGTGCCCGAGCACCCCGGCGACTACCGGCTGGAGGTCGACTACGACGGGCAGGTGTGCACGCTCGACGACCCGTACCGGTGGCTGCCCACGGTGGGCGAGCTGGACCAGCACCTGATCGGCGAGGGCAGGCACGAGCGGCTGTGGGACGTGCTGGGCGCGCACCCCCGGTCCTACGAGACGCCGAGCGGGGTCGTCACCGGCACGTCGTTCGCGGTGTGGGCGCCGACCGCGCGGGGGGTGCGGGTGATCGGCGACTTCAACGGGTGGGACGGCCGGTCGCACCCGATGCGCTCGCTCGGCTCGTCCGGGGTGTGGGAGGTGTTCATCCCGGGCGTGGAGATCGGCACGCACTACAAGTTCCGCGTCCTCGGCGCCGACGGGCAGTGGCACGAGAAGGCCGACCCGATGGCATTCGCGACGGAGAAACCGCCCGCGACCGCGTCGGTGGTCACCGCGTCGGCCTACGAGTGGTCCGACGAGGAGTGGCTGGCCAAGCGCAACGCCACCAACTGGGCGAACGCGCCGATGAGCGTCTACGAGGTGCACCTCGGTTCGTGGCGGCCCGGGCTGGGCTACCGCGAGCTGGCCGAGGAACTGGCCGACTACGTGCGGGACATGGGTTTCACGCACGTCGAGCTGCTGCCGATCGCCGAGCACCCGTTCGGCGGGTCGTGGGGCTACCAGGTCACCTCCTACTACGCGCCGACCGCGCGGTTCGGCCACCCGGACGACTTCCGGTACTTCGTGGACCGGCTGCACCAGCGCGGCATCGGCGTGATCGTGGACTGGGTGCCCGCCCACTTCCCCAAGGACAACTGGGCGCTGGCGCGCTTCGACGGCACCCCGCTGTACGAGCACGCCGACCCGCGCCGCGGCGAGCAGCTGGACTGGGGCACGTACGTGTTCGACTTCGGCCGCAACGAGGTGCGCAACTTCCTGGTCGCGAACGCGCTGTTCTGGCTGGAGGAGTACCACCTGGACGGTCTGCGCGTGGACGCGGTGGCCTCGATGCTGTACCTAGACTACTCGCGGCCGGAGGGCCAGTGGGTGCCCAACCAGTACGGCGGCCGGGAGAACCTGGACGCGGTGCGGTTCCTGCAGGAGCTGAACGCGACCGTCTACAAGCGACACCCGGGCGCGGTGATGATCGCCGAGGAGTCGACGGCGTGGCCGGGCGTGACGCGGCCGACGCACCTGGGCGGCCTCGGGTTCGGGTTCAAGTGGAACATGGGCTGGATGCACGACACGCTGCACTACCTGGCGCACGATCCGGTGCACCGGTCCTACCACCACAACGAGATGACGTTCTCGCTGGTGTACGCGTGGAGCGAGAACTTCGTGCTGCCGCTGTCGCACGACGAGGTCGTGCACGGCAAGGGCTCGCTGTGGGGCCGCATGCCCGGCGACGACTGGAACAAGGCCGCCGGCGTGCGGTCGCTGCTGGCGTTCATGTGGGCGCACCCCGGCAAGCAGCTGCTGTTCATGGGCGGCGAGTTCGGCCAGGAGCAGGAGTGGTCGGAGGAGCGGTCGCTGGACTGGCACCTGCTGGAACAGCCGCTGCACGGCGGGATCCAGAAGCTGATGCGGGACCTGAACGCCGCGTACACGTCGTCGCCGGCGTTGTTCAGCGCGGACACCACGCCGGAGGGCTTCGCCTGGATCGACGCGAACGACTCGGGCGGCAACGTGCTGAGCTTCCTGCGCATCGGCGAGGACGGCTCGCGGCTGGCGTGCGTGGCGAACTTCGCCGGGATGCCGCACCACGACTACCGGGTCGGGTTGCCCGCCGCGGGCCGGTGGCGCGAGGTCGTGAACACCGACGCCGAGATCTACGGCGGCTCCGGGGTGGGCAACTACGGCGCGGTCGAGGCCGAGCTGGAGCCGTGGCACGGACAGCCGGCGTCGGCGGTGCTGCAGCTGCCGCCGTCCGGGGTGCTCTGGCTCGCGCCGGAGGAGTGATCGTCGCCACCAGCACTAATGGCACGGGGTGCCACTCCTGCGGGAGTGGCACCCCGTGCCGTTTCAGTCGGCGGAGCGCAGCGCCTGGCTGATCTGCCGGACCACTTCGGACAGCGGGGCGGAGGTCTTGAGCACGGCGACCACCGACTCGTCGTCGCGGTCCGCGCGCGGGGCCGCGGTGTCCGCGAAGGCGTCGATCACCAGCGCGAACGCCTCCTTCGCGTGCGCGTGGGCGTCCTCGGCGCCGCCGCTGCGCAGCCACCGGCGCAGGACGTGGTTGTGGGCCGCCGCGACCGCCGCCGCGGCGACCGAGCCGCGCAGGTCCCACAGCGGGTCGCCGGCCGACTGGAACCGCGCGCGCAGGAAGGTCGCGAGCACGCGCTGGTAGCGGTCGACGCTCGCGACCTCCTTGTCCCGCAACGAAGGCACGGTGCGGGTGAGGGCGAAGCGCTTGACCGAGACGTCCGGGTCGGCGAGGTAGGAGTCGAGCACCAGCCCGACCCCGGCGCACGCCACTTCGAGGGGGTTCTGCCGCTCGTCCGCGGTGGCGAAGAGCTGCTCGATGCGCCCGAGGACCTCCTCGTGGTTCGGGAAGATCGCGTCCTCCTTCGACCGGAAGTACCGGAAGAAGGTGCGACGGCCGACACCGGCGGCCGAGGCGATCTCGTCGACCGTGGTGGCGTCGTACCCCTGCTCGGAGAACTTCTCGATCGCCGCCACGGTGAGGGCGTGCCGCAGCCGCCTGCGCCCCGCGGTGGTCCTGCCCACCCGCGGTCGCGGCGCGGACCGGGACTCGTCGGACATGAGGACGAAACTAACAGGCCGGTCTTGCTAAGGGCACGCAGTGCCATTAGCATCACAGTCATCCACCGCCGACTCGGGCACTGCCGCTCTGGTGCCCCGCCTCACCGGGAAGGGGGCTCGTCATGAGCGTCGATCACGATCTGGGCACCAAGCGTCCGGCCAGCACGCCCGTGGACTACCGCCGCACGTTCGGCTGGCCGGTCCACTGGCAGAACGGCACCCTCAACTTCGTGATCGGGGCGGGCATCGGCGCGGTCGCCGTGCCGCGGGCCCGGGCCGAGCAGGTGCTGGAGAACCTGGCGCGCCAGGGCTGCCGCGGGCCCGCGCTGAGCGTGCCCACCAAGCACGGTTCGGTGGTCATCTTCCTGGTCGAGGCCGACATCCTGGGCAGCGACGCCGAGTTCCTCCCCCGCGACGTGCGGGTGCTGACGGCGGGCACCTCCATCCCGATGCCGGGCACCCACGGCCCCGCCGACCTCGCGCGGTGGATCGTGCCGCCGGACCCGCAGCAGCGCTGGCTGCCGAGCCTGACGGCGGTGCTGGCGGCGATCCGCTCGGCGGGCCGCTACCGCTGAAGCGAGTAGGCGCTTTCCGGCCGCGGCGGGCTGTTCCCCATCACCGAGGCATGCGCGCTTCCCCGGCGCGGAAACAGCGCCGCCACCCGGGGGCGGCGCTGGCCGCCCCGCTCGGCGGGGCTCGGA
>NZ_JBEXTZ010000095.1:0-31970 GCF_040614195.1 Amycolatopsis sp. NPDC006125 | reverse complement strand
ACCTCCCCCGCCCCCGATCCACAGCCGATCTTTAGTCGCCGACCAGCCGTGTCAAGGCACGCTTTCCCGCCTTGACACGGCTGCTCGGCGACTGACACACACTCAGGGAGAGGGGGCGGGGGTGGTCGTAAGGTGACCTTCCGAGCGCCGTGAGGCGCCCCTGCGCGAAGCGCAGGAAAAAGATCAAAAGAGAGTCCTCGCCGCTCGGGCAGGCGACGGGATGACCACCCGGCTCGGGTTGGGTGCGAAGATCACCCGGTGCAGGTGAAGCTTGCCGCTGCGGCCGGGTCGCCTCCCCGGTAGCGGGGCCAGGCCGGGTATTCGCACAGTGGGCGGGCTCGGCCGGTGGTGGCGTCGGTGACCACCGGGTCGACGGGCGCCTCCCGGTGTTCAGCCCAGTTTTCCAGTGCGGTCAGCGAATCCCATGCGGCGGGGAAGGCCGCGCTCACGTTCGCGTGGTTCGCGCCGGGGATGAGATAGAACCTCGCGAAGGCGTCCGTCGCCCGCTTGCCCAGTGTGCGCTCCACCCGCTCGAAGTAGTCCACTGTAGACCGGTGGCTGACCAGCTCGTCCGCTGTTCCGTGCAGCAGCAGGAGTTTGCCGCCGGCCCGGGCGAACCGGCTCAGGTCCGGGTTGTTCACGTCCTGCAGCCCGGCCAGCTCGGCGATCCGCTCCCGCCACGGGCCCGGGTGGCGCGGATCCACCGACAGGGCGTCGAAGCCGGGGTCGCGGGTCACGAAGTACCGCACCCACTGGTCCCAGAACTGGACACCGTAACCAGCGGCGGTCGGCATCGGGGTGGTGGGGGCCACCGTGCCCATGCCGAGCAGCGGGGTGGTCATCGCGGCGCCGGACAGGAACGGGAAACCCGGGTAGCCGCGCTCGCCGCTGTCCAGGTGGTAGTTCCACCGCAGCGGAGACGAAATCGCCTTCACCGCACGGATCTGCGCGTCCGACAGGCACGTGTCGCCCGTGTCCGCGCCGTCGGGGCAGCGCAACGACCGCGGGTCGAACCGGCAACCGGGCTCGTTCGAGATCACGCCGTCGCGCAGGCCGTCGAGGCTGTCGCAGGCCTGAATGACACTGCGGTACAACAAGGTTTGCTTGGCGGGATTGGGGAACGCGCCGGGCTGGGACAGCACCTGCGCCTCGTAACCGAAGAACAGGTCCAGGCTCGCCGCGTTCCACGCCGGGTACGCCGAGATCACGCCGTCGAAATCCGCGGGCCACCGTTGCGCCACGGCCAGCGCCTCACGGCCACCGGTCGAGCCGCCCGCGAAATAACTGTGCGACGGGCGCGCCGAATACCGCTCGGCGATCAGGAACATCGCGGCATCACGGGTCTTCTTCAGCGCGTCGCCCGAGAAGTTGCGCACCGCCTCGTCGTTCACCCCGAACGAGCCGTCGAGCGAGGTCGCCGGGACGTGCGCCGGCGAGGCTTGGTGACCGGAGTCGCTCGCGAAGGTCGCATAACCCCGCGCCAGGGGAGTAGGCCCGCCGACCGGTCCGAACGGGACGTTGCCCGCCACGTTCGGGATCGTGCCGTTGTAACCGCCGCCGCCGAACATCAGCGCCTTGCCGTTCCACTCCGCGGGCAACGCGACGCGCATCTGGATGTCCGGCGCCGCCGGGTCGACCGGGTGCAGCGCCGCGTCCACCTGGCAGTAGGTGCCCGTGACCTGGGCCGACGTCACCGTGCCGCCGCTGGTCGGCAGGCCGATCGCGGCGGCCGGGATCGCGAGCCCCGCCAGCCCGGCGCACGACGCGGCCGGATCCGCCTGCGCCGGCGCCGCGAGTGCCGCGGCCGCCAGCGCCGGGACGAGCACGGCAACAGACCTTCTCATGGGCGATCCTCCCTGCGCACCGTTGCGAGATCGCCAGGGTAGGCAGCGCCCGGGACGGTCCACCATGTCGGCGGACCACAGCGTCGGTCAGCCCGTCATGTGCTTGATCGACACCACCACGGCGTCGGTGAACGCTCGAGTGCCTGCCGAGCCGCCGAGGTCCGGTGTCGTCACGCCGCCGCGGATCGTGTCGGCGACCGCCTCGCGGATGGTGCTCGCGACCCGGGCCGGCGCCGGGTCGTCGTGGCGCTCGCCCAGCCACTCCAGCAGCATCGCGGCCGACAGGATCATCGCCACCGGGTTCGCCACGTCCCGCCCCGCGATGTCCGGCGCGGAACCGTGCGTCGCCTGCGCCATCCCGCGCGTCGCCGACACGTTCACCGACGGGGCGATGCCGAGCGAGCCCGCGATCTCCGCGGTCAGGTCGGACAGGATGTCGCCGAACATGTTCTCCGTGACGATCACGTCGAACTCCGGCGCGCGCCGCACCAGGGCGGCGGCCATCGCGTCGATGTGCGCGTCGCCGACCTCGACGTCCGGGTACTGCCGCGCCACCTCGCGGCACACGTCCAGGAACAATCCGCTGGTCAGCCGCAGGACGTTCGCCTTGTGCACCACCGTCACCCGGCGCCGCCGTTGCCGCGCCAGCCGGAACGCCTCGTGCGCGATCCGCTCCACCGACTCGCGCGTGAAGATCGCGTGCGCGATCGCCACGTCCGGCGTCGGCATGAACTCGCCAGCCCCGGCGAAGGTGTTGCGGTCGGCGTAGAAACCTTGGGTGTTCTCCCGCACGATCACCAGGTCGGTGCCCGGGACCAGCGCTCGCGCCCCGTCGAACGCCCTGGCCGGGCGGATGTTGGCGAACAGGTCGAAGTGCTTGCGCAGGAACCCGCTCGGGTTGAGCCGTGAGCGGTGCGGCTCCGGGTAGGACGCGTTGTCGTGCGGGCCGAGCAGCCAGCCGTCCACACCGGACAGCGCCTCGACCGTGAAATCCGGCAGGGGAGTGCCGAACTCGTCGATCGCCGATCGGCCCACCGGCAGCGGCACCCATTCGATGTCGAGTTCCTGCGCCGCCGCGTCCACCACGCGGACCGCCGCCGGCACGATCTCCGGCCCGATGCCGTCCCCGTCCATCACCCCGAGGCGGTACGTGTCCTGCGTCATGTCAGCCCTTCCCTTGACTTCAAGCGCTTCAACTATCCGACACTGGCCGGTATGAGCACGATCCAGGAGGTCTCCCGGCGCAGCGGACTGCCGGAACCCACCCTGCGCTACTACGAGAAGATCGGCCTGATCGGGCCGGTCGACCGCGACGAGTCCAGCGGGCACCGCCGGTACCCGCCCGAGCTGGTCGAGACCATCGAGGCGCTCGGCTGCCTCCGCTCGACCGGCATGAGCCTGGCCGACATGCGGGTCTACCTGCGCCACCTCGACGGCGGCGACCCGGCCGAGCAGCGTGACCTGTTCGCCCGCAACGTCGAACGGCTGGACGCCGAGATCGAGCGGCTGCGGGTGCGCCGCGACTACCTGCGGCTCAAGGCCGAGCTGTGGGACGCGCGGGACCGCGGTGATGCGGCCGCCGAAGAACGGGCCGTCGACGAGATCCGGGGCCTGCTGCCCCGGCTGAAGTGACCGCGCGCGGCCCCGTCCTGGTCACGGGCGGGACGGGGTTCGTCGGCACGCACGTCATCGCCCGCCTGCTGCGCGACGGGTGGGCCGTGCGGACGACGGTCCGGTCGACTGATCGGGCCGGGGAGGTGCGCGAGGCGGTCGGCGGGGACCCCGAGTTCGCCGTCGCCACCCTGGACAGCGACGCGGGCTGGGCGGAGGCGGCCGACGGCTGCGAGTACGTGCTGCACGTCGCCTCCCCGTTCCCGGCCGACGACCCGGCCGACGAGGACGAGGTGATCCGCCCGGCGCGGGACGGCGCGGTGCGGGTGCTTCGCGCCGCCCGGGACGCGAGGGTGCGGCGCGTGGTGCTGACCTCGTCGTTCGCCGCCGTCGGATACAGCGGCACGACCCGCGGCTTCTACGACGAGACCGACTGGACCGACCCGGCGGACGACAACACCGCGTACGTGAAGTCGAAGGCCGTCGCGGAGCGGGCGGCGTGGGACTACGCGCGCGACGGCCGGCCGGAGCTGGCGGTGATCAACCCGACCGGCATCTTCGGGCCGGTGCTGAGCCCCCGGCTGTCCACCTCGACCGGCCTGATCAAGGCGATGCTGGAGGGGACGATGCCGGTGGTGCCGAGGTCGTACTTCGGCGTGGTCGACGTCCGCGACGTGGCCGACGCGCACGTGCGCGCGATGACCGCGCCGTCGGCCGCCGGCGAGCGGTTCCTCGTGAGCAGCGGGCCGGCGATGAGCTTCGCGCAGATCGCCGAGCTGCTGGGCGTGCCGGTGCGCGAGGCTCCTGGCGAGGCCGAGGTGCCGGTGATCCGCACGGACAAGGCGCGGGAGGTCCTGGGCTGGGTACCCCGCGACCCCGCGACGACCATCCGCGAGACGGCGGAGAGCCTGCGGCGGTCGGGCCTGCTCCGGGGCTGAGGCCGGAGCCGTGGACCGGGCAGTGTGCGCGGCTGGGGTGTTCGCCCGGGTCGACGGGGCGCGGCGGGCACGGGCGTGGGGCCTGGGTGCGTGGGTGTGGGTCCTGTGGGCCTGAGCGTGGAGCCCGGGCGTGAGCGTGGAACTCGCGCGCCGGGGTGTGGGACTCGCGGTTCAGGCCGGGTCGGTGAAGCGTGGCGGCCGCTTCTCGAACGACGCGGTCACCGCCTCGACCTGGTTCGGGCTGCCGATCAGCGCGGTGATCTCCCGCTGCTCCGCCGCGAACCCGGCCTCGTGGTCGCGCGGCAGGTCCAGCAGGCGCTTCGCCGCGCGGACCGCGTCGGGGCTGCGCCCGGCGATCGACCGGGCCAGCTCCAGCGCCTCCGCCCGCGGGTCGTCGGCCACGCGCGTCGCCAGGCCGAGCGAGACCGCCTCGGCGCCGTTCACGATCCGTCCCGTGAAGGTCAGCTCCTTCGCCACGTCCCGGCCGACCAGCTCGGGCAGCACCTGCGTGCCGGTCATGTCCGGGATCAGCCCCCACTTGATCTCCAGCACCGACAGCTTCGCGTCCGGCGCGACGATCCGGATGTCCGCGCCCAGCGCCACCTGCAGCCCGCCGCCCAGGGCGTGCCCGGTGATCGCGGCGATCACCGGCACCGGCAGCTCGGTCCACACGTAGGCGGCGCGCTGCCCGGTCGCCTTGGCCGGGCCGTCGGCGGGCGGCAGGTCGACGTCGGCGCTGATCCGGTCGCCGGAGCGCATCGCCTGGAAGGCCGCGAAGTCCAGGCCGGCGCAGAAGTCCGGCCCTTCGCCGGAGAGCACGACCGCCCGCAACCCCGGCTCGGTCTTCAGCCGTTCGCCCGCCCGCACCAGGGCCGCGAACATCGCCGGGTCCAGCGCGTTGCGCTTGTCGGCGCGGTTGAGCCGCACGTCGGCGACGCCTTGACTGATCTCGATGCGCACGCGATCCACCGCGCCAGTCTCACCCGGACGGGGTGGCGGGGACAAGATCGCCCCGCCACCCCAGGCCTCAGCGACTCGCGATCAACGCGAGGTCCGCCAGCAGGATCCGCTCCAGCTCCGGCGCGAATCCGGCCCGGCGCACCGCGTCGGCGGCCTGGTCGAAGCGCCCGGCGTCCAGGTGGCGCAGGATCGTCGCGGTCTCCTCCGGGCGCGCACCGGCCTCGGCGACCAGCACCCGCACGCCCGTCACGTCGACCACGACCTCGAACTTCGCCGACGCCGAAGCCGTCCCGCCCGGGCCGGTCGCGGTGGCGACCAGTTCGTGCGCGCCGGCGGCCAGCGAGCGCGGGTCCAGCGGCACCGCCGGGTCGATCCGCGTCCCGTCCAGCGTCACCGAGACCGACGAGGCGTCCCGCGCCGACACCGCGACCGGCGCCGGCACGTACCGTCGCAGCTCGCCCGGCACCGAGAGCGACACGGACGGCGCCGCGTGGCCCGACCGCCAGCCGGCGAGCTCGCCCGCCCGGTCGGTGATGATCGCGTCCACCCCGGCGTCGGCCAGCTTCCGCCAGGTCGCGGCGTCGTTCACCGTGTAGGGCATCACGGCGATCCCGGCGGAGTTCAGCTGGGACACCGCGTCCGGACGCGTCAGCAGCGCGGCGGCGGACGGGTTGTACGTCACCACCCCGAACGCCTTCGCCGTCGCCACCGGATCGGCGTCCACCGCGCCCCGCAGCAGCCCCAGCGGGATCTCCGGCGCGGCCGCCCGCGCGTCCCGCAGGACCTGCTCGTCGAAGCTCTGCACCAGCACCTGCCGCGCCATGCCGCGGCTGCGCACCTCGTCCAGGATCCGCGTGGTCTCCGCGCGGGTCTCCGGGCCCTTGATCTCCAGCAGCAGCGTCGATCCGCTGGTGCGGACCAGGTCCAGCACCTGCCCGAGCGTCGGCACCTTCTGCCCGGCGAACGCGGGCGAGAACCACGACCCCGCGTCCAGCGCGGTGACCTGAGCGGCGGTCAGCGTCGAGATGTCGCCGGTGCCCGGGGTGGTCCGGTCGACGGTGTTGTCGTGCATGACCACCGGCACGCCGTCGCGGGTGGTCTGCGCGTCGATCTCCACGTACTCGGCGCCGGCGCGGATCCCCGCCTCGACGGCGGCGAGGGTGTTCTCTGGCGCGACCGCGGAGTAGCCGCGGTGCGCGACCGTGAGCGGCAGGGCACCGTCCGGCTGGGTCACCGGCAGCGGTTCGAGTTGGGTGACCACCACGTCGTCGACGCTGATCTTCGCGCCGTCGGCGATGAACCCGAACACGCCCGACGCGCTGCGCCGCAGCTTGGTCGTGGTCAGGACCGTCTTGCCGTCGAAGCTCCAGCTCGCGCGGCTGCCGTGCACCTCGATCGCCACCCGGACGTCGCGCCCGGTGCCCGCGTCGTACGGCGCGGCGGCGGTGTCGGTGACGTTCCAGGTGTTCGCCTCGGTGCGCTGGGCGAACTCGATGCCGTTGGTTGCGGTGGAGGCCGACCGCATGACCGCCTGGCTCCACGGCACGGCCCCGCCGGGCGCGGTGTCGAGCACGATGCCGGCCCAGCGGCTGGAGTTGGTCACCGAGTCGAACCGGATGGTGGCCTCGGCGCGGAAGTCCTCCAGGTGCGTGCCGAAGGTGATCCGGGACAGCGTGCCGGGCGCGGTGTTGGTCAGCTCGCCGCCGCTGACCTGCCAGGTGCCGGCGACCGGCGTCCACCCGGCGGGCAGCGCGCCGCTGTCGAAGGATTCGCGGACGACGACGTCGCCGGGCGCGGCGGCGGCGAGGGTGGGGACGAGTGCGGCGGCGAGGCCGAGCGCGAGCGCGGCCGCCGTCCACCGGTGGGGAGTGCGTCTCATGCGGCGGACGCTATGTCCGGATTGTGGCGGGAAGGTTGATCTTTCCTGGACGGACGGCGACGATCAGCGCACGACGCGCGCCGAGCCGCGCTCGACGAGTTGGGCGCTCAACCGCACGGTTTCCCGCGGCCGGTCCGGGTCCGCGACCCGCCGCAGCAACAACTCCACCCCGGCCGAGCCGACCTCGTCGGCGGGCAGCCGGATCGTGGTCAGCCCCGGCTCCAGGTAGGCGGCGAACGGGTGATCGCCGTAGCCGAGCACGCGCACGTCCTCGCCGACGGTCAGCCCGCACTCCCGGACCGCCTTGTAGACCCCGAGTGCGAAGTAGTCGTTGCCGGTGACCACCAGCTCCGGGTGGTGCTCACGGCTGATCAGCCCGGCCGCGAGCCGGTGGGCGTCGTCCGGCCGCCACGGCAGCGCCGCGTCCCGCGTCCGGTGCCCGGGCACCTTCAGCACCAGCGAATCGCCGCCGAGCGCGCGCTGGAAACCCGCGATGCGCTGGGCGACCGTGCTGATCTCCAGGTCCTCCTCGAACAGCCACGCCCGCCCCGGCACGGCCACGCGCGACACCGCGTCCGCGACCGCCTGCTCGACGTCGATGCCGACGAAGTCGAACCCCAGCTCCGGGATGTCGCGGCTGAGCAGCACGACCGGCAGCCCGGCCGCGGACAGCTCCGCCCACACCCCGGGCCGGTGCTGGATCGGCACCGCGAGCACCCCGTCGACGCCGAAGCGCAGCAGCTGCTGCACTGCGCGTTCCTCGTTGTCCTCGTTCTCCTCGGTGACCAGCAGCAGGACCGAGTACCCGGCGAGACGGCACTGCCGCTCCACCGCGGAGATCAGCGCGGCGTAGAACGGGTTGGACGGGTTGGTGATCACCAGCGCGAGCACCATCGTGGTGCCGGAGACCAGCGACCGGGCGTGGCTGTTCGGCACGTACCCCAGCCGCCGGGCCTCGGCGACGATCATCTCCCGGGTGGCCTCGCTGACCTGGTCCTTGCCCGACAGCGCGCGCGACACCGTGTTCGCGGACAGGCCGACCCTGTCCGCGACGTCACGCAACGTGACCCGCCGAGCGCGCACCACCAGCCTGACCTCCGGATCAACCCTTGCCAACAAGATAGATGCGCAGCTTCCCGGTCGTGCCGGGACCCACGGCGCAGCGCACCCGCAGCCACTGGCCGAACCCGCTCACCGCCCAGGTGATCAGGCCCGGCGCGTCGATGCGGTGCTCGTCGTCGTCCAGCGGGCACCAGTGCAGGCCGTCGGGGGAGATCTCGGTGCGGAATACCAGCGGGCCGTCCAGGTCGAGGGCCTGCACGAAGAACCGGGCCTCGGCGGCCCACGGCAGCTCGTAGGGTTCGGTCGCGAAGTCCTCGCGCACCACGGTGTTGCGTTCCAGGACAGCCGTCGTCGTCGAGCGCATGTCGTGCCTCACCAATCCACCGAGATCAGGACCGAGTCCAGGAACAGGAAGTTGCGGACGCCGCAGTGCGTGCGGACCGAGAAGTAGAAGTTGAGCAGGTTGTCCAGCGTGCCGTAGCGGTCCGGGTACGGCGGCACGGGCACGTCCCGCATGTCCATCACGCGGTCGTTGAGCTGGAGCTCCACATTGGACCGGGTGCTGGTGTCGATGTCCCAGCGCAGGTAGTGCCAGTTGATCTTGGTGGGCACCTCGTTGACGCACATCTCCAATGGCTCGCCGAAGGTGCGCCAGTCGTCCGGGTCCGGGGCGGTGAAGTCGGCGGCGTAGGGGAGGGCGAACTTGCCCTCCTGGTGGTCGCGCGGCGTCGGTTCCGGCACCACCGGGTACATCCAGCGGTTCGTCATCTCGCCGTCCAGGTTGGTGTTCTGGTAGCGGATGACGTTGTGGTAGCGCAGGCCGCCGTCCGAGCAGATGTCGGTGGCCACGGTGAACGCCCCGAACTGCGACTCCGACGGGTGCCGGTTGCCGTCCCACGGCACCGACGCGGGCGCCTCGTGCCCGACGGTGGCTTCGGCCTTGAACGCGAAGTGGGTCTCGATGCGGACCCGGCCGCGGCCCGCCATCGTCAGGCGGCGGATGCCGGTCGCGGTGTGGCCGGGGTAGGGGCGCGTCGCGAGCTTGAGCGCGTAGTTGCCGCTCAGCGTGCCGTGCGTGCCGACGTCGAAGAACGTGCACGAGGACAGCTGCGGCGGGCGGAAGTCGCGCATGTGGTCGTCCACGGTGTCCAGGTCGCCGCGGCCGTCGTAGTTGCCGAGCAGCTCGGTCCAGCCGTGCGTGGTGGAGTCGAACCGGTCGAAGCACAGCACGCGGGACAGCGGGTTGTACTTCGACAGGGCCGTCTCATTAACGTTCATGGAAGTCAAAGCGGTTCCTTGTCTCTTGACCGCAGGGAAAGCGAACTCGTAGCCTGTCGCCACCATGAACGTTAATGTAGACGTTCGTCAGACGCAACGAAGGGTCTGCGATGAGACTCCGGATCAGCCGGGCCACGGTGGGCTCGACCGTGGGCACGGCGCTCGAGTGGTACGACTTCTCCCTCTACGGCACGGCCGCCGCACTCGTGCTGCCGCAGGTGTTCTTCCCCTCCGGTGACCCCGTCGTCGCGACCCTGTCGTCGCTGGCCACGTTCGCCGTCGGGTTCTTCGCGCGCCCGGTCGGCGGCGTGATCATCGGCATCCTCGGCGACCGCGTCGGGCGCCGCACGATGCTGTTCGTGACCCTGATGGTGATGGCCGTGGCGTCCACGCTGATCGGCCTGCTGCCCAGCTATGCCACCGCCGGCGTGTTCGCGCCGGTGGCGCTGGTGCTGCTGCGGGTCGTGCAGGGGCTCGGCGCCGGCGGCGAGTACGCCGGGGCGATGCTGCTGTCCGCCGAGCACGCCGAAACCAGGGCGCGTGGCATCAACGCCAGCGCGCCGACGCTCGGCAACGCGGTCGGCTCGCTGGTCGCGACCGGCGTGTTCTTCCTGACCTCGGCGCTGATGTCCGATGCGGACTTCACCGGCTGGGGCTGGCGGATCCCGTTCCTGCTCAGCTGCCTGGTCGGTGTCGCGGGCGTGATCGTGCGGCTCAAGGTGCCGGACAGCCCGGAGTTCGAACGCGCCAAGGAGGAGGGCCGCGCCACGCGGGCGCCGCTGCGGGCGCTGTTCGCCACTTCCGGGCGCAAGATCCTGCCCGGCATGCTGATCTCCGTCGCACCCAACGTGATCAGCTACCTGCCTTCGGTCTACGCGCTGAGCTACCTGACCAAGGAGGTCGGCACCGCGGCGTGGGTCGGCCTGCTGGGCATCGTCATCGCCAACGCGCTCAAGGTGGTCACCGTGCCGACCGCGGGCTGGCTGTGCGACCGCTTCGGGCGGCGGCCGGTGATGATGACCGGGGCGACCGCGGCGGCGCTGCTGTTCTACCCGTTCTTCTTCCTGCTGGACACCGGCACGCCGGTGGTGATCTGGGCGGCGCTGGTCCTGCTCTACACGCTGTGCAACGACCTGACGCTGGCCTCGCAGGCGACGATGATGTCCGAGCTGTTCCCGGTCGGCTACCGCTACACCGGCGTCACGTTCACCCGCGAGATCGCCGGCGCGGTGGTCGGCGGCTGCATCCCGTTCGTGGCGGCCGCGCTGACGTCCGCGTCCGGCGGGCAGACCTGGCCGATCGCGCTGGTGTGCGGGTTGTTGTGCCTGCTCTCGGTGCTGGGGGCGCGGTTCATCGCCGAGCCGGAGCACCTGCGCCGCCGCGGCGCCGCGCGGGTGACGGCCCCGGCGGGAGGGTGACGCCCGGCACCCCGCCACGTACCATGGCGCCAATCCGACCGGGCGTTCGGTTATTCGAGGCGAGGAGGCCGAGGTGGGCGCGTTCCCGATGACGTTGGACGCCGGCGCCGCGACGAGCCTGGAGTCCTGGCGCGACGTGCTGGCCAGCGCGTTCGTGCCGCTGGACGTCGTCTCGGTCGGGAACCGGTTCCACGGGCGGGTGCACGCCCGGCCGATGGCCGACCTGCAGGTCTCCGTGGTCAGCTCGACGCGCCAGGTCACGCGGCGCACCCGCGGCCTGATCCGGCGCCGGGCGGGCGACCTGTACAAGGTGGGGTTGCAGCTGCGCGGGCACGGCGTCGTCCAGCAGGACGGCCGCACCGCGCGGCTGGCGCCCGGTGATCTGACCGTGTACGACACGAACCGGCCGTACGAGCTGGTTTTCGACGACGACTTCGAGATGCTGGTGCTGCTCGTGCCGCGGCGGCGGCTGAAGCCGCGGGCGCCGCGGGTGGACGATCTGACGGCGGTGACGATCCCCGGTTCGGCCGGCAGTGGCGCGCTGACGTCGGCGTTGCTGCGCGGGCTGGACCCGCGGGTGGCGCGGCCCGGCCCGGAGGCGGGTTTCCTGTCCGACGCGGCGGTCGACATGCTGGCCGCGTGTTTCGCCGCGCAGGCCGAGCCGCCCGCGGACACGGTGGTCACGGCGGCGCAGCGGTACATCGAGGAGCACCTGTCCGACCCGGCGCTGTCCCCGTCCGAAGTGGCCGCCGCGGTGCACGTTTCGTTGCGCCAGCTGCAGAAACTGTTCGAACGCCGCGGCGCGACGATCACCGGCTGGATCCGGGACCGCAGGCTCGAGCGGTGCTGGCACGACCTGGCCGACCCGGCGTTGGCGGCCCGCCCGGTCGCGGCGATCGCGGCGTCGTGGGGCTTGGTGGATGCGGCGCAGTTCAGCCGCACCTTCCGGGCCAAGTACGGCCGCACCCCGCGCGAGCACCGGGCGCAGCTGGTGGCGGGGTAGCGCGCGCCGGTGTTCGTGCAGCGGGTCCGGCTTGCCCCGGGCGCGGATCTGGGCAGCTACCCGTTCACCCTGCCCGTGGTGGCGCACCTGGCCCGCTCCGGCGGTCTGCCGCTGGCGCCCGGGGTGACCTTCCTGGTCGGTGAGAACGGCAGCGGCAAGTCGACCCTGGTGGAGGCGCTCGCGGTAGCCGCGGGTTTCAACCCCGAGGGCGGCAGCCGGAACTTCAACTTCGCGACCCGCGCCAGCGAGTCGGCCCTGGGCGATCACCTGGGGTGTTTCGTCACGAACGCTCGCACGGGGAGTCGTTCCGGGGCCTAGTGAGGCACCGGTTCGGGCCACATGGCCTACACCTGCCGGATGAGCCGGATGAGCCGGAAGCGACGCTCTCGGCGCGCGGGTGCGCGGGTGCGCGGGTGCGCGGCGGTGCTGGCGCGGCTGGCCGAACTCACCGAGCAGCGCGGCTGCCGGTGCGCCTGACCCGCGACTTCCTCGCCGCGCCGCAGCGGTATCTGCGGCACCTGCTCGCCGAGAGCTGATCTGGTGCGCGCACGCACAAGAGCCGTGCGCGCAGACGCAAGACCGGCCACTGTGACGTGGCGCATCCTCGGGGCAGACGGCCCGTCCGGGTCGTGGTCGACGCCGATCGCCGAGGAGCACCGCCCGTGACCACCATCGAGACCTTCCCCAGCCAGCTCTTCCTAGCCGGCCAGTGGCGCGACGGCACCGGAGGCACGTTCGCCGACCTCAACCCGGCCACCGAGGAGAAGCTGGTCGACGTCGCCGCCGCGTCCGCGCAGGACGTGGACGCCGCGGTCAAGGCCGCCCGCGCCCAGCTGTCCGGCGAGTGGGCCGCCCTGCCCGGCTCCCAGCGGGGCCTCATCCTCAACCGCGTCGCCGACCTGATCGACCGCGACGCCGAGCTGCTCGCCCGTCTCGAAGCACTCGACATCGGCAAGCCCGTCGGCCAGCCGACCGTGCTCGACATGCCCAACGCCGCCCGCACGTTCCGGCACTTCGCCGGCTGGGCCGACAAGATCACCGGCCAGGTCATCCCGACCGACGGCTACCTCGGCCGCCCCACCCACTCCTACACGCGCCGCGAGCCGGTCGGCGTCATCGCCGCCATCATCCCGTGGAACACGCCGCTGATGATCACCGCGTGGAAGCTCGCACCCGCGCTGGCCGCGGGCAACACCGTCGTGGTCAAGCCGCCGGAGGACGCGCCGCTGTCGATCCTGCACCTGGCCAAGCTCCTCAAGGAGGCCGGCCTGCCCGACGGCGTGGTCAGCGTGCTGCCCGGCCTCGGCGAGGTCACCGGCCAGGCGCTGATCGACCACCCGGACGTCGACAAGATCAGCTTCACCGGCAGCCCCGAGGTCGGCCGCCACGTCGGCGTCGCCGCGGCCCAGTCGTTCAAGCGCATCACCCTGGAACTGGGCGGCAAGTCGCCGCAGATCATCCTCGCCGACGCCGACCTCGAAGCGGCCATCGGCGGCACCGCGATGGGCCTGTTCTTCAACCAGGGCCAGGTCTGCGCCGCGGGCACCCGCGTGCTCGTGCACCGTTCGCTGTACTCCGACGTGGTCGACGCCCTCGCCGGCGCCGCGCGGCAGCAGGTGCTCGGCGACCCGCTCGACCCCGTCACCACGATGGGCGCGCTGGTCAACAAGAAGCAGCAGGAGCGCGTGCTCGGCTACATCGAGAAGGGCCGCGCCGAGGGCGCCCGGCTCGTCGCCGGCGGTACCCGCCCCGAGCGGCCCGGCTACTTCGTGCAGCCGACCATCTTCGCGGACGTGGACAACGACATGACGATCGCGCGCGAGGAGATCTTCGGCCCGGTCGGCTCGGTGATCCCGTTCGACGACCCGGCCGACGCCGTCCGCATCGCCAACAACACCACCTACGGCCTCGCCGCCACCATCTGGACCCGGGACGTGACCGCCGCGTACACCCTCGCCGCGCAGGTTCGCGCCGGTGCGGTCGGCGTGAACGGCTGGGCCCCGATCGACGCCGCCCTGCCGTGGGGCGGGATGAAGTCCAGCGGCGTCGGCCGCGAGCTCGGCTGGAGCGGGATCCTCGCCAACACCGAGGAGAAGGTCGTCACCGTCGTCCTGTAAGGACGCTCGCTCGAGGAGGAGCAGCATGCCCATCACCACCAAGGTGTCCCTGGTCCGCCAGGCCCCAGGCACTTACGAAACCGCCACCGTCGAGCTGGACGACCCGCGCCAGGGCGAGGTCACCGTCAAGCTGGCCGCGTCCGGCCTGTGCCACTCCGACGACCACGTGGCCACCGGTGACGTGCCCGTCGCGGTGTACCCGTACGTCGGCGGACACGAGGGCGCCGGTGTCGTCACCGCGGTCGGCCCGAACACGCCCGGCTACGAGGTGGGCGACCACGTCGTGTTCTCGTTCCTGCCCGCGTGCGGCAAGTGCGAGTTCTGCGCCCAGGGGCTGTCCAACCTGTGCGACCTCGGCGCGTCGCTGCTCACCGGCGCCCGCGCGGACGACCCGACGAGCTTCCGGATGACCGAGAACGGCAACCCGGTCGGGCAGCAGTGCGGCATCTCTACGTTCGCCGAGTACACCACCGCGTCGGTGGACTCGGTCGTCAAGATCGGCAAGGACATCCCGCTGAAGGCGGCCGCGCTCGTCGGGTGCGGCGTGCCGACCGGGTGGGGTTCGGCGGTCAACTCGGCCGACATCAAGCCCGGCGCGGTCGTGATCGTCATGGGCATCGGCGGCATCGGCGCGAACGCCCTGCAGGGCGCGGCGCACGCCGGCGCGAAGACGATCATCGCCGTGGACCCCGTGCAGTTCAAGCGGGACAAGGCGAAGGTGTTCGGCGCGACCCACGCGTTCGCCACCATCGAGGAGGCGGCCGACCTCGCGCGCTCGCTGACCAACGGGCAGGGCGCGGACGCCACGATCGTGACGATCGGTGTCGTGCAGGGCGACCACGTCGGCCAGGCGCTGGCGTCGATCCGCAAGGCCGGGACGGTCGTGCTGACCGGCCTCGGCAACATCACCGAGGCCGGCGCGCCGATTGCGCTGGGCGATTTGACGCTCATGCAGAAGCGGCTGCAGGGCTCGCTGTTCGGCGAGTCCAACCCGCGCCGCGACATCCCCAACCTGCTGCGCATGTACCAGGCGGGCCAGCTCAAGCTCGAGGAGCTGATCACGCGCGAGTACACACTCGACGAGGTCGCCCGGGCGTACGAGGACATGCACGCGGGCCGCAACATCCGCGGCCTGGTGGTGTTCGACTGAGACGGCGGACGGCCCGGCGCTCGACGGGGGTGCCGGGCCGTCCGTGTTCAGCCGTTGACCTCGTCGATCAGCTTCGCCAATGTCTCCGCCGTCAACGGGCTGCCCGGGAAGGCGGACATCCGGCTCAGCGGCAGGCTGCCGACCAGCGAGATGGTCGACGGGTCGGCCACCAGTCGTCCGATCCGCCCGTCGGCCGCGGCGAAGGCCTGTCCCAGCAGTTCCGCGCCGCGCGGGTCGGCGAACCATTCGGCCACTGTGGATTCCCCGGTGAGCGGCACCCGCACCTCGTCGCCGGGCACCTCGGCCACCGCGGTCGTGTGCAGGTGGCGTGAGGACGAGCCCACCGCGCAGTGGTATTCGCCGCCCTCCACGATCCACCGGTTCACGCGGGTGTCCCAGCAGGCCAGGTCCTCGCGGGCGATGCGCAACACCACTTCGGCCGTCTCGCCCGCCGCGATCGGGACGTTCGCAAACGCTTTCAGCTCGCGCGGAGCCCGCCGCACCGCCGAACCGGGCACGCTCACGTACACCTGCACGACCTCGCGGCCGTCCCGCTGCCCGGTGTTCGTCACCGGGACCCGGATCTCGATGCCCGCGCCCGTGGCGGTCGCCTCCGCGGCGCCGTACTCGAAAGTGGTGTACGACAACCCGAACCCGAACGGGTAGGCAACCTCCTGCTCGCGGGCGTCGAAGCCGCGGTAGCCGACGTGCAGGCCTTCGCCGTAGCGCACGTGCCCGTTCTCGCCGGGGAAGTCCAGGTAGGACGGGTGGTCGGCGAGCCGCACCGGGATCGTCTCGGCCAGCCGGCCCGACGGGTTGGTCCGTCCGAAGAGGACGTCGGCGAGCGCGCTGCCGCCGGCCTGTCCGAGCAGCCAGCCCTCCACAATGGCCGGCACCGCCGCCTCCCACGGGCGGGTCAGCACGACACCGCCGTTGGACAGCACCACCACGGTGCGCGGGTTCGCCGCCGCGACCCGCTCGACCAGCTCGCGGTGCGCGGCGGGCAGCTCGACGCTCTCCCGGTCGGCGCCCTCGGTCTCGTGCTCGCTGCCGACGAAGACCAGCGCGACGTCGCTCTCCGCGGCGAGCGCCACCGCCTCGTCGATGTCGTCGTAGCCGGGCGCGAAGCGGACCTCGGCCGATTCGGAGAGCGCGGTGAGGGCGTCGTCCAGCCGCGTCGGGGTGATGTGCGAGCTGCCGCCGCCCTGGTAACGCGGGGTGCGGGCGAACTCGCCGATCACCGCGAGCGACCGGCCCTCGGACAGCGGCAGCAGGCCGCCCTCGTTCTTGAGCAGCACGATGGCCCGCGCGGCGATCTCGCGGGCGAGGGCGTGGTGGGCGTCCGCGTCGAACTCGGCGGGCTCCCGCTCCGCGGCGCGCTCGCCCAGCGCGCGGACCCGGTCGGCGGCCGCCCGGAGCGCGGCGGGATCGAGCCGCCCGTCTGCCACCGCCTCGGCCAGTGCCCGGTCGCCGGCGTCGTCCGGGCCGGGCATCGCCAGGTCCAGCCCCGCGGCGACGGCGGCGACCCGGTCCGCGACCGCGCCCCAGTCCGACACCACCAGGCCCTCGAACCCCCACTCCTCGCGCAGGACTTCGGTGAGCAGCCAGTGGTTCTGGCTCGCGTGGACGCCGTTGATCCGGTTGTACGAGCACATCACCGTCCACGGCCGCGCCTGCGTCACCACCCGCTGGAACGCGCGCAGGTACATCTCCCGCAGGGAGCGCTCGTCGACGTCGGCGCTGATCCGCATGCGGTCGGTTTCCTGGCTGTTGACCGCGAAGTGCTTCAGGGACGCGCCGACGCCCCGGCTCTGCAGGCCGCGCACCCACTCGGTCGCCAGCACGCCGGTCAGCAGCGGGTCCTCGGAGAAGTACTCGAAGTTGCGGCCGCCCAGCGGGGTGCGCTTGAGGTTGATGCCGGGGCCCAGCAGGACGGCGACGTCCATCGCGCGGCACTCGTCGCCCAGCGCCTCGCCCATGCGGCGCAGCAGGCCCGGGTCCCAGGTCGAGGCCGTCGCGACGGCGGGCGGGAAGCAGGTGGCCGGGCGGCCGGTGACGACGTCGTCCTCGCTCGCCTGCAGGCGCAGGCCGTGCGGGCCGTCGGTGACGGTGATCGAGGGGAGCCCGGCCGCCGGGGTGGTGTGCCAGAAGTCGTTGCCGCTGGTGAGGGCCGCCTGCTCGGCGACGGTGGGATCAGGCTGCACGGAGCGTCCTTACCTAGTACCTACTAAGTACTCGGTAGCCTAGGATGGGCGTGTGGAGGCGGTCAAGACGAGGCGGGACCGGACGCGGCTGCCCGCGGCGCAGCGGCGGCGGCAGATCCTCGACGTGGCGACGCGCCTGATCGGCGAGGGCGGGTTCTGGGCGCTGTCGATGCAGGACGTGGCCGACGCGTGCGGGCTGACGGTGCCCGGGCTGCTGCACCACGTCGGGTCGAAGGACGGGCTGCTGCTGGCCGTGCTCGACCACCGGGACGCCGAGGACTTCCGGTCGCTCGCGGAGCAGCTGGGGCTGGGCGCGGACGCGACGGGCTGGCCGCGGGACATCTCACTGGCCGAGGCGTGCGAGGCGCTGGTGCGGCGCAACGCCACGCAACCGGAGATCGTGCGGCTGTTTTCGGTGCTGCAGGCGGAATCGCTGGCGCCGGGCCACCCCGCGGCGGCCTACTTCGCGGCGCGGCAGGAGCGGGTGCTGGCGGAGTTCACGGCCATGGCGTCCGGCCGCGTGCCCGACCCGGCGTCGCTGGCGCGCCAGGTGATGGCGACGATGGACGGGCTGCAGATCCAGTGGCTCCGCGACCCGGACGGCACGGACCTGGTGGCGGAGTGGCAAGCCGCGGCGGAGCGCTTGTTCGCGGGGCTGTGACTAGTCCGGCAGCAGGCGGAACAGCAGGATGATCCCGAGCGTGAGCACGGCGCACGCCACCGCCAGCCACATGTAGCTCTGCATCGGCGAGTCGTACAGGGTGTGGACGTTGCCGTGGCGGTTCAGCCGGCGGCCGATCACCCGGATCAGCACCGCGCTGAGGACGAAACCCGCCACCCAGCCGATGTCGGTGACGAGCGAGTGCCCGTCGAACAGGTTCTGGACCACCGCGCCCGCGATCAGGCCCAGCAGGAGCAGCGGCCCCACCAGGCAGCCCGCGCCGGACCACCGGACCGCACCGACCGGAACCACCGGCCCACCCCCTCACCGCCGCCCGTGATTATCGATCACCGGCGGCGGGAGTCAAGCGTCCTTCTCGTCGAGGGTGACGTCGCCCGCGGCCCAGTGGCTGCCGGGCACCTCGGTGACGATCACGCGCACCGACTCCTTCGGCGCGTCCAGTGCCGCCACCGTGGCCTCGGTCAGGGCGGTGATCAGCGCGCGTATCCGCTCCGGGTCGCGGCCTTCGCGCAGGCTGACCTGGATCAACGGCATCGAAGCCTCCTCGGGTGCCGGGGTCCGGGCTCCCATCATCGCGGACCCCGGCGCGGGAGGTCAGGACAGCCGCACCGGTTCGGCCGGCGTTTCCGCGGTCGCGCGGTCGGCGGCTTCGCGCTCGGCCCGGCCCCACGTCTCACGCGTCAGCAGCGCCGACACCAGGCCCAGCGCGGAGTAGGCGAGGAACAGCAGCGCCGGCCCGAGCCAGCCCAGCCACAGGAACAGCAGCGTCGTCACGAACGGCGTGACACCCGAGATCATCGCCGAGATCTGGTATGCCAGCGACGCCCCAGAGGAGCGGGTCTTGGCCTGGAACAGCTCCGGGAACCACGCGCCCTGCGCGCCGGCCAGCGCGTTCTGGCACACCGCGTACGACACGATCACCGTGACCACGATCGCGATCAGCGACGCCGTGTTCACCAGCAGGAACATCGGGATCGCCCACAGCGCGCCGAACAGTGTCACCCACAGGTAGACGGGACGCCGTCCGATGCGGTCGGTCAGCCCGCCCCACGCGATCGTCGCGCCGATGCCGACCGTCGACGCGATGCACAGCGCCATGATCGTCTCGCCGCTGGTCGCCAGCTCCTCGGACTTCAGGTACGAGATCATGTACGTGATGGCCACGGCGTACCCCGCGGTCTCGGCGATCCGCAGCCCGATGCCGCGCAGCACGTTGCGCCAGTCCTCGCGCAGCACCTGCACGATCGGCGCCTTCACGATGTCGCCGCTGTCGCGCACGTCCTCGAACACCGGCGACTCGGGCACCTTCGCGCGCACGATCAGGCCGACGATCACCAGGATCAGGCTGGCCAGGAACGGCACCCGCCACGCCCAGTCGCCGGACAGGTTCACCGACACCAGGAACACCAGGTTCGCCAGCAGCAGTCCGATCGGGAACCCCGCTTGCACGATGCCGGTGAACGCGCCCTTGCGGCGCCACGGCGCGTGCTCGTAGGTCATCAGGATCGCGCCGCCCCACTCGGCGCCGTAGGCGATGCCCTGGATGATCCGCACGGTCACCAACAGCGCCGGGGCCAGCACGCCGGCCGTCTCGTACGTCGGCAGCAGCCCGATCGCGAACGTCGCCAGTCCCATCACGATCAGGGACGCGACCAGCACCGGCTTGCGGCCGATCTTGTCGCCGAGGTGGCCGCCGATGATGCCGCCGATCGGCCGCGCGACGAACCCGACACCGAGCGTGGCGAACGCGGACAGCGTGCCGATGACGGGTGAGGCGCTGGGGAAGAACGCGTGTCCGAAGTAGAGCGCCGCGGCGGTGCCGAAGCCGATGAAGTCGTAGCTCTCGATCACGGCCCCCGCGGTGGAGCCCCACGCGACGCGGCGCGCATCGGGCGTGCCGTGCACCGGACCGCGCATGGTGAGCGCTTCGCTGCGCATTGTCGATTGCCTTCCTGTCAGGGGCCACCACGACCCTACGTCGCCGTGCCCTCCTGTTAACAATGCAGGACATCGTGCGTTGCTATCCCAGTGATGTCAACAGTGTGTTTCCTGTTCTACCTCGCTGTCATGGGCAAAATCTGCGGAAACCTTGTCTGTTGACACAGCTCTGTTAACATTGCCGACCATGGAACGAACCGGATGGCCGGGCTGTTCGACGATCAGCTTCCGGCACCTGCCACTGCCGGCGGCGCTGGCGGTCATCGCGGAGTGCGGCTTCGGCGAGATCGACCTCGGCGCGCTGCCGGGGGTGTGCGACCACGTGCCGTACGACCTGACCGACGACGCGGTGCGCGCCGTCGCCGCTGAGGTGGCGGCCTCCGGTCTGCGGGTCCGTTCGGTCAACGGCGACATCGGTGACCTGAACCGCCCGCACGACGAGGACGAGCGGGCGGCCCACCTGCGCCGCCTGCTCGACCTCACCGCGGCCTGCGCGGCCGACGCACTGGTCCTGCCCTGCGGTGCCCAGTCCCACGACCCGGTCGCGACCCTGGACGCGGACCTCGACCTGGTCGCGGCGCAGCTGCACCGGGCCGCCGAGGCCGCCGCGCGGCACGGCGTCGCCCTGTGGGTCGAGGCCCCGCACTACCACCGCCTGTGCTGGAACACCGATCTGGCCGCCGAGCTGGCCGACCGGCTCGACCCGTCGGTGGGCCTGGTGCTCGACACCAGCCACATCGTCGCCTCCGGCGGCGACCCCGCCGCCTACGCCGAGCGGTTCGCCGCGCGCATCGCCCACGTGCACCTGCGCGACGCCACCCCGGGTCACATCAACCACAGCATCGGCAACGGGGTGGTCGACTTCGCGGCCACCTTCGCCGCGTTGCGTGCCACCGGCTACCAGGGCGCCAGCTCCCTGGAACTGGAGACCCGGGACGTCACCGACGACGAACGGCCGGCGGCCGCGGTCAAGGCCGCGGCCTACATCGCCGGCCTGTGAACCCCATGCAAGGAGACACCGAAATGCCTGACACGCAGCGCACCGCCGTGATCACCGGGGCAGGCGCGCCCCGCGGGATCGGCAAGGCCACCGCCGCCCGCCTCGCCCGGGACGGCTGGGCCGTGGCCGTGCTCGACCTGAACGAGCCCGCCGCCAAAGAGGCCGCCGACGAGATCGCCGCCGGGACCGGCGCGCCGGTGTTCGCGCACGGCGTCGACGTGGCCGACGAGCCGTCCGTGCTCGCCGCCTACCGGGCCGTGCGCGCCGAGGTCGACGCCGGGCGGCTGCCGACCGTCGGCGCGGTCGTCAACATCGCCGGCATCACCTCGCCGGTGCCGTTCCTGGAGACCACGCTCGAACTGTGGAACAAGGTGATGGCGGTCAACGCGACCGGCACCTACCTGGTCACCAAGGCGTTCCTGCCGGACCTGATCGAGGCGGGCTGGGGCCGGATCGTGAACATGTCCTCGGTGTCGGCGCAGCAGGGCGGCGGCGTGTTCGGCCGCACGCCGTACAGCTCGGCGAAGGCCGCGATCCTCGGCTTCACCAAGGCGCTGGCCCGCGAACTGGGCGACGCGGGGGTCACCGTCAACGCGGTCGCGCCGGGCGCGGTGGACACCGACATCCGCGTCGGCACCACCGAGGAGCTCGAGGCCGCGATCGTCAAGAGCATCCCCATCGGCCGCCAGGCCACCGTGGCCGACGTGGCCGGCGTGATCGCGTGGCTCACCAGCGAGGACGCCGGTTACCTGCAGGGCACGACCATCGACATCAACGGTGGCTCGTTCCTCCACTGAGGACGGGAAGCGCGATGACCTACCTCAGCAACGATCCGGCGACCTTCGCCGAGGACGCGCTCGCCGGGTTCTGCGAGCTGCACGCGGACACCGTGCGGCGCGTGCCCGGCGGGGCCGTCCGCCGCAACCGGCCGTCGCGGCCCAAGGTGGCCGTGCTGCCCGGCGGCGGGTCCGGCCACTACCCGGCCTTCTACGGCGTCATCGGTCCCGGCCTGGCCGACGGCGCGGTGAGCGGCAACCTGTTCACCTCGCCGTCCGCGCAGGACGCGGTGTCGGTGGCGCGGGCGGCGCACTCCGGCGCGGGCGTCGTCTTCACCTACGGCAACTACGCCGGCGACGTGATGAACTTCGGCCTGGCCACCGAACGCCTGCGGGCGCAGGGGATCCGGGCGGAGAACGTCGTGGTCACCGACGACATCGCCAGCGCGGAGCTGCCCGCCGAGCGCCGCGGCATCGCCGGGGACTTCACCGTCTTCAAGGTGATGGGCGCGGCCGCCGAGGAGGGCATGGACCTGGACGAGGTCGTGCGCGTCGGCCGCAAGGCCAACGACGCGACCCGCACGATCGGCGCCGCCTTCGCCGGCTGCACGTTCCCCGGCGCGGACGCCCCGCTGTTCACCGTGCCGGACGGGCACATGGGCCTCGGGCTCGGCATCCACGGCGAACCCGGCCTGCGCGACGTGCCGCGGCCTGCCGCGCGGGAACTCGCCGCGGATTTCGTGCGGCGCGTCCTCGCGGAGAAACCGGCCGGGGCGGGGGAGCGGATCGCGGTGCTGCTCAACGGGCTCGGCTCGGTCAAGCACGAGGAGCTGTTCGTGCTGTGGGCCGACGTGAGCCGCCTGCTGCGCGAATCCGGCCACACGCTGGTGCTGCCGGAGGTCGGCGAGCTCGTGACCAGCCTCGACATGGCCGGGGTGTCGCTGACCGTGACCTGGCTGGACGACGAGCTGGAACGGCTGTGGACCGCGCCCGCGTGGACGCCCGCGTTCCGCCGAGGCGCCAGCGCCGCGGACTCCGGCGAGGAGGCCGTCGCGGAGGTGACCGACGACGGCCCGCGGTTCGCCGAGGCCTCCGCGGAGTCCCGGGAACTGGCCGGGGCGGTGCTCGACGGGCTGCGCGCGGTGCGGAAAGCGTTGCGGGAAGCCGAATCCGAGCTGGGCGCGATCGACGCGGTGGCCGGTGACGGCGACCACGGCCGTGGCATGGTCCGCGGCATCGACGCCGCCGTCACCGCCGCGGAAGCCGCCTGGCACCAGGGCGCGGGGGCGGGCGACGTGCTCGCCGCCGCCGGTGACGAGTGGGCTGCCCGCGCCGGCGGCACGTCCGGGGTCCTGTGGGGCGCCGGGCTGCGTGCGGCGGGCGAGGTCATCGGCGACGGCACGATCGACGCGGTCGCCGCCGTGGACGCGTTCACCGAGCGCGTGATGTCCCTCGGCGGCGCCGAGCCCGGCGACAAGACCCTGGTCGACGCGCTGGTGCCGTTCCGCGAGCGGCTCGCCTCGGGCACCTGGGCGCAGGCCGCGGCCGCCGCCGAAGACGCTGCCCGCGCCACCGCCGATCTGGTGCCGCGCAGGGGACGGGCCCGCCCGCTCGCCGAGCGCAGCGTCGGCACCCCGGACCCGGGAGCCGTGTCGCTGGCCCTGATCGCCCGCACCGTCTCCGAGTACCTGCGAGAAGGGACGCGATGAACTACCGCATCGTGGTCGGCTGCGACGACGCCGGCCTGGACTACAAGGAACAACTCGCCGCCGACCTGCGGGCCGACCCGCGGGTGGCGGAGGTGATCGACCTGGGCGTGCACCGCGGCGCGGACGACGTGCACCGGCCCTACCCGGAGATCGGGCTCGCCGCGGGCGAGGCGATCCGCGACGGCAGGGCCGACCGGGCGGTGCTGGTGTGCGGCACCGGCATCGGGATGGCGCTGTCGGCGAACAAGGTGCCCGGCGTGCGGGCCACCACCGCGCACGACTCGTTCTCCGTCGAACGCTCGATCCTGTCCAACAACTGCCAGGTGCTCGCGCTCGGGCAGCGGGTGGTCGGGCTGGAGCTGGCACGGCGGCTCGTGGCAGAGTGGCTGGGATACACCTTCGACGAGCGGTCCGCCAGCGCGGCGAAGGTATCGTTGATCAGCGAGTACGAGCGGTGCTGACGACCAGCCCGGGGAGGGCGCGCGTGGTGAAGGAGCCGAACCGCAACCTGCGGCAGATGGCTGTCGACACGCTGCGCCAGGCCATCACGACCGGCGAGTTCCCGCCGGGCAGCCACCTCGGCGAGGTGCAGGTCTCCGAGCAGCTCGGCATCAGCCGCGGCACCCTGCGCGAGGCGTTCCGCCAGCTCCAGCAGGAGGGGCTCGTCGAATACGGCGAGCGCGGCCGCGTCACGGTCCGGCTGATCAGCGAGAAGGACATCATCAACACCTTCACCGTCCGGGCGGCGCTGGAGGCGCTGGCCGGCGAGACGCTGGCGTCGAGCTACTACCGCGAGGAGCACTGCCGCCGCCTGCGGGCCGCGGTGGACCGGATGGCGCGCGCCACCCGGGTGTCGCTGGAGGCCCAGATCGAGGCCGACCTGGCCTTCCACGAGCTGCTGGTCGAGCTGACCGACAATGACGCGCTGGTGCGCTCGTGGAAGCTCCTCGAAGGCCCGATCCGCATGTGCATCATGTACCGCGGCCTGGAACGCGCCCTGTCCAACATGAGCCCGGGCCGCCACCTGGAGATCGTCACGGCGATCGAGTCCGGTGACCCGGTCAAGACGCAGAGCGTGATCTCCGAGCACATGGTCGCCACCGCGCAGGCCCTGCTGTTCGGCACGGTGCGCACCCGCCCGCGCATCGAGATCACCGGCGAGAACTGACTCTTCCCCCCGGGCGTGTTTTCCGCCCGGATCACGAAAGCGACGCAATCCATGACTGCATCGATCGCGCCGTCGGCGACCCGTGCCGACCGCGTCGCCGCGGCGGCCCACCGCATGCGGCACCACATCCTGAACATGGGCGAGGCCCAGGGCCAGGGCTACGTCGGGCAGGCGCTCGGCGCCGCCGACCTGCTCGCCACCGTCTACACCGACCAGCTGCGGCTGCGGCCTCAAGACCCGGAGTGGCCGGAGCGGGACCGGTTCCTGCTCTCCACCGGGCACTACGCCATCGGGCTGTACGCGGCGCTGGCCGAGGCCGGGGTGGTGCCGGTCGAGGAGCTGGAGACCTACGGCTCGGACGACTCGCGCCTGCCCATGTCGGGCATGGCGACCTACACCCCGGGCATGGAGATCTCCGGCGGCTCGCTCGGTCACGGGCTGACCGTCGCCGTCGGCATGGCGCTCGGGCTGCGGTTGCGGGGCTCGTCGTCGCGGGTGTTCAACTTCCTCTCCGACGGCGAGCTCGACGAGGGCTCCACGTGGGAAGCCGCGATGGGCGCCGCGCACCACCGGCTCGGGCTGCTCACCGCGATGGTCGACATCAACGCGCTGCAGGCCGACGGCCCCACCGCCGGTGTGCTGCGCACCGAGCCGGTCGTGGACAAGTGGGCGGCCGCGGGCTGGTTCGTCCGCCGCGTGGACGGCAACGACATCCCCGCCCTGCTCGGCGCGTTCGACGAGATCGCCGAGCAGGCGCGGCCGGACGGGCAGCCGTCGGTGCTGCTGTGCGACACCCGCATCGGCCGGGGCGTGCCGCTGCTGGAGACCAGGGAGAAGGCGCATTTCATGCGCATCGACGAGCACGAGTGGGACATCTGCCGCGGGCAGCTGGACGAAGGAGCGCGGGCGTGACCACCACCAAACGGCTGACCACGTCGGCGATGATCGCGTCGTTCGCCGACCCCGGCCAGAAGACGACGAGCGCGCCGTTCGGGCACGCGCTGGCCGCGCTCGCCGAGCAGGACACCCGGGTCGTCGGGCTGACCGCGGACCTCGGCAAGTACACCGACATGCACGTGTTCGCCCAGGCCCACCCGGACCGGTTCTTCCAGATGGGAATGGCCGAGCAGCTGCTGCTCGGCGCCGCGGCGGGCATGGCCGAGGTCGGGCTGGTGCCGTTCGCGTCCACCTACTCGGTGTTCGCGGCGCGGCGCGCGTACGACTTCCTGTGCCTGGACATCGCCGAGCCGAACCTCAACGTCAACGTGGTCGGCGGCCTGCCCGGCCTGACCACCGGGTACGGGCCGAGCCACCAGGCCACCGAGGACATCGCGATCTTTCGCAGCATGCCGAACCTGACGATCGTGGACCCGTGCGACTCGGTCGACATCGAGCAGGCCGTGCCGCAGCTGGCCGCGTGCGAGGGGCCGACGTACCTGCGGTTGCTGCGCGGCAAGGTGCCGACGGTGCTGGACGAGTACGACTACTCCTTCGAGCTCGGCAAGGCTGCCGTGCTCCGCGGCGGGAACGACGTCGTGTTCGTCTCCAGTGGACTGATGACGATGCGTGCGCTGCAGGCGGCGGAGAAGCTGGCCGCGCACAAGGTCGACGTGGCCGTCGTGCATACACCGACGATCAAGCCGTTCGACTCGGAGACCGTGCTGCGCGAGATCGCCGGCGACCGGCTCGCGGTGACGCTGGAGAACCACACGGTGGTCGGCGGCCTGTTCGAGACGGTGGCCTCGGCGGCGGTGCGGGCCGGGGTGTCCGGCCGGATCGTGCCGGTCGCGCTGCCGGACGAGTTCCTGGCCGCCGGAGCGCTGCCCACGCTGCACGACCGGTACGGGCTGGCCACGGACCGCGTGGTGGAGCGGGTGCTGGCTGAGCTCGGCTGAGGCACCTCGGCTGAACGCCCGCTGCGTGACCACCTCCGTTGAACGCCGTGCGCTACCCCCGGACGGGGGTAGCGCCACCGCGCGGGTGTCGACGTGCCCTGGTCACGCGGGTACCGTGGGGCGACCGACGATGGTGTGGTGCGAGGAGGACGGACGCCGATGTCTGACGCCCGCTCGGTGCTGCATGTCGAGTTGGAGGGCGCCGCCCGCGTGGCGGGTCTGCCCGTCGTGTTCGGGGGCGAGGTGGTCGACGGCCGGTTGCGGCTGTCGGGCTTCGTCGGGACACGCACGACCGCGCTGCACAACCTGGACGTCCTGCCCGGCGCGGGCCTCGGCGGCCGCGTGCTGATGCAGGGCCACCCGATCGCCGTGAGCGACTACGGCAGCGCCCGCACCATCACCCACGACTACGACCGCCCGGTGCTCGCCGAGGGGCTGGCGTCGATCATCGCCGTGCCGGTCCGGGCCGGCGGGCGCTGCCGCGGCGTGCTGTACGGCGCGGTGCGGCGGCCGGTGACGTTCGGCGACCGCGTCCGCGACGCCCTCATGGAGTCCGGCAAGCGCCTCGCCCGTGAGCTGAGCGAGCGCGACGAGCTGACCGCGCGCCTCGACTCGCTGTCCCCCGGGGCCACCCGCGAGGAGCTGCGCTCCGTGCACTCCGAGCTGCGGGCCATCGCCGGCGCGCTGCCCGACCCCGAGGCGCGCCGCCGGATCTACGCGGCCGCGCAACGGCTCGTCGACCTCGGCGAGGGCAAACCCGTCCAGGGCCCGCGGGTGCGTCTGTCCACCCGGGAGACCGACGTGCTCGCCCAGGTCGCCCTCGGCTTCACCAACGGCGAGGTCGCCGAGCGGCTGTCGCTGTCGCGGGAGACCGTCAAGGCCTACCTCGGTTCCGTGATGCGCAAGCTGGACGCCCACACCCGCCACGAAGCCGTCGTCAAGGCGCGCCGGCTGATGCTGCTGCCCTGAGGCCGGTGGCGCCGCGCGGCGCCACCGGCCCCCGGTTCAGGCCACGGTCGCTTCGCTGGCCTGCCCGGCCGTCATCGCGGTGCCGCGGGTCTCCTTCAGCGCCAGCGTGGACACCAGCGAGATCAGCCCCGTCACCGCGAGCATCACGCCGACCGCGATGCTGCCGAAGCTCGCGGTCAGGCCGGGCGCCACCAGCGGCGGAATCGCGCCACCCAGGACACCCGCGAGGTTGTAACCCAGGCCCGCGCCGGTGTAGCGGAAGCGGGTCTGGAACAACTCCGGCAGGAACGACCCGGCCGGCCCGTACGCCACTGCGAAGATCATCAGCGTGACCAGCACACCGACGGCGAACGCGACCGGGCTGCCGGTGTCCAGCAACGGGAACAGCGCCAGCGACCACACCACGCCGAGCGCCGAGGAGTACACGATCACCCGCCGCCGCCCGAGCCGGTCCGACAGCACGCCGGCGACCACGATGACGATCCCGAACGCCACCGCCGCCGCGATGCCGATGCCCAGCACCACCGGCCGCGTCAGCCCCGCCCCGGTCTTGCTCGTGCCGTAGCTGGTCAGGTACGTGGTGCCCATGTAGAAGAACGCGAACAGCATCGTCAGCGAACCGGCCGACAGCAGGATCTCCCGCGGTTGCTTGCGCACCGCCTCCAGGAACGGCAGCCGCTTCGGGCGGTCCAGGCCCGCGGTGCCGCCCGCCGCGACGAACGCCGGGGTCTCGGCGATGCTCATCCGCACATAGAACCCGACGGCCACCAGCAGGATGCTCACCAGGAACGGCACCCGCCACCCGTAGTCCAGGAACGCGGCGTCCGCGTCGCCCATCACCAGGTTCGTCACCAGGAACGTGCCGCTGGACAACGCGAACGCGATCGCGGGGCCCAGCTGCGGGAACACCGCGTACAGGCCGCGTTTGGCCGGTGGCGCGTACTCCGCGGTCAGCAGCGTCGCCCCGGCCCACTCGCCGCCGACCGCGAGCCCCTGCGCGAACCGCAGCACGACCAGGATGATCGGCGCGGCCACCCCGATGGTCGCCGCGCCCGGCAGCAGTCCGATGAGGACGGTGGCGATGCCCATCAGCAGCAGCGTGGAGATCAGGGTGCGCTTGCGGCCGATGCGGTCGCCGAAGTGTCCGAACAGGATCGCGCCGACCGGCCGGGCGATGAACGCGACGGCGAACGTGGCGAACGCGGCCACGGTCCCGGCCGTCGCGCCGAGCGCGGGGAAGAACACCTTCGGGAACACCAGCGCGGCCGCGGTGCCGTAGATGAAGAAGTCGTAGTACTCGATGGTCGTCCCGACGCAGCTGGCCACGGCCACCTTGCGCATCGGGACCGCCGGGGTCTGGCTCGACACGGGTTCTCCTCGTCGTTGAGGTCTCACTGGCCAGGAATCGTCCGGTATGGACAAAACGGGCGCTACCCCCATCCGTGGGTATCGCCCCGGCGGCGGCCGATTGCATGATGTCGGGCAGCCCGAGCGAAAGGACACAAAGCGGTGAACGCGACCGATGCCTACCGTGCGAGCAGGGACCAGCTGGTGGCGCTGCGGGAGGACCACGCCCGCGCCGTGGCCGAGTTCCGCTGGCCCGAGCTGGGGGAGCGGTTCAACTGGGCGGTGGACTGGTTCGACGCGATCGCGCGCGACAACGACCGGCCCGCGCTGGTGATCGCCGAGGAGGACGGCACCACCACACAGCGGTCCTTCGCCGAGATGTCCCGCGCCTCGGACCGGCTGGCCGCGTGGCTGCGCGAGCGGGGCGTGCGCCGCGGCGTTCCGGTGCTGCTGATGCTCGGCAACCAGGTCGAGCTGTGGGAGTCGATGCTGGCGATCATGAAGCTGGGCGCGGTGATCCTGCCGACCACCAGCGCCGTCGGCCCGGCCGACCTGACCGACCGGATCACCCGCAGCGGCGCGGAGTTCGTCATCTGCAACGCCGCCGACACCGGCAAGTTCGCCGACGTGCCCGGCGGCTACACCCAGATCAGCGTCGGCGCGGCGGACGGCTGGGCCGACCTGCGTGAGGCCGCGGACACGCCGCACGTCCCGGTCGAACACCCGGGCACCGCGCCCGGCGACCCGCTACTGCTGTACTTCACCTCGGGCACCACGTCCCGGCCGAAGCTGGTGGAGCACACCCAGGTGTCCTACCCGGTCGGGCATCTGTCCACGATGTACTTCCTCGGGCTGCGGCCGGGCGACGTGCACCTCAACATCTCCTCGCCCGGCTGGGCGAAGCACGCGTGGTCGTGCTTCTTCGCGCCGTGGATCGCCGAGGCGACGATCTTCGTCTACAACTACCGCCGCTTCGACGCCGCCGCGCTGCTGGAGCAGCTGCGGAAGCGCGAAGTCTCCTCGTTCTGCGCCCCGCCCACGGTGTGGCGCATGCTGATCAACGCCGACCTGGGCGAGCGGCCGTCCGCGCTGCGCGAGGTCATCGGCGCGGGGGAACCGCTCAACCCGGAGGTGATCGAGCAGGTCCGGCGGGCGTGGGGGCTGACGATCAGGGACGGCTTCGGGCAGACCGAGACGACCGCGCAGGTCGGCAACACGCCCGGCTCGCCGGTCAAGGCCGGCTCGATGGGCCGCGCCCTGCCGGGGGTGCCGGTCGTGCTGGTCGACCCGGCGAGCGGGCAGCCGCTGACCGGTCCCGGCGAGGGCGAGATCTGCCTGGACCTGTCGCGCTCGCCGGTGAACCTGATGACCGGCTACCGCGGCGACCCCGAGCGCAACGCCGAGGCCATGGCGGGCGGTTACTACCACACGGGTGACGTGGCGACGATCGACGCCGAGGGCTACATCACCTACATCGGCCGCACCGACGACGTGTTCAAGGCCAGCGACTACAAGATCAGCCCGTTCGAGCTGGAGTCGGTCCTGATCGAGCACCCGGCGGTGGCCGAGGCGGCGGTCGTGCCCGCGCCGGACCCGGTGCGGCTGGCCGTGCCCAAGGCCTACGTCGCGCTCGCGCCCGGCCACGAGCCGACCAAGGAGACCGCGTTGTCGATCCTGCGGCACGCCCGCGAGAACCTCGCGCCGTGGCAGCGGGTGCGGCGGCTCGAGTTCTTCGAGCTGCCCAAGACGATCTCCGGCAAGATCCGGCGCGTCGAGCTGCGGTCCCGCGAGGACGAGCTGGGCACGGGCAGCCCCGCGGAGTGGCGCGACGACCAGTTCCCGGACCTGCGCGGCTGAACGGTCCCTCCCGCGCGCAGTAGGTTGGAGGTGAGCAACCAGTGTGAGGGAGGACGAACGTGGGTCTGAAAGTCGGCTACAAGGCCTCGGCGGAGCAGTTCGGTCCGCGGGATCTGGTCGAGTACGCCGTGCGGGCCGAGGAGCTGGGCCTGGACTCGGTGATGGTGTCCGACCACTTCCTGCCGTGGCGGCACGAGGGCGGGCACGCCCCGTTCGCGTTGTCCTGGATGTCGGCGGTGGCGGAGCGGACGAACCGGGTGCAGATCGGGACGAGCGTGCTGACCCCGACGTTCCGGTACAACCCGGCGGTGATCGCGCAGGCGTTCGCGACGATGTCGCTGCTGTCGGGCGGCCGGGTGATTCTCGGCGTGGGCACGGGCGAGGCGCTCAACGAGATCGCGGTGTCGGGCCGGGAGTGGCCGGAGTTCAAGGAGCGGTTCGCGCGGCTGCGTGAGGCGATCAAGCTGATGCGCGAGCTGTGGACCACCGACAACGTGTCGTTCGAGGGCGAGTACTACACCCTGGTCAACGCCAAGATCTACGACCGGCCGGAGCAGCCGGTGCCGGTGTACGTGGCCGCGGGCGGCCCGGTGGTGGCCAAGTACGCGGGCCGGGCCGGCGACGGCTTCATCTGCACCTCGGGCAAGGGCATGGAGCTCTACAACGACAAGCTCATGCCGGCGGTCGCCGAGGGTGCCGCGGCGGCGGAGCGGGACGTCGCGGGCATCGACAAGATGATCGAGATCAAGATGTCCTACGACCGGGACCACGAGAAGGCGCTGGAGAACACCCGGTTCTGGGCGCCGCTGTCGCTGACTCCGGAGCAGAAGCACAGCGTGTCCTCGGCCGAGGAGATGGAGCGCCTGGCCGACGAGCTGCCGATCGAGCAGGTCGCCAAGCGGTGGATCGTGGCCTCCGACCCGGACGAGGCCGTCGCGCAGATCAAGCCGTACCTGGACGCGGGCCTGAACCACCTCGTGTTCCACGGCCCCGGCCACGACCAGGAGCGGTTCCTGACGCAGTTCGCCGAGGACGTCCTGCCGCGGCTGCGCGCACTGGGCTGAGCCCCGCGCGCCGCTCACGGCCGTGGTGCCGGTGGGCGGTCGCCGTTGCTGCGGCTGCGCGAGCTGGGTTGATCGCGCCGCGCCGCTCGCGGGCAGTGGTG
>NZ_JBEXTZ010000094.1:0-32246 GCF_040614195.1 Amycolatopsis sp. NPDC006125 | reverse complement strand
GCCGCGGCCACCGACGCACGACGGGCGGCGATCGCGTCGCGCAAGGCGTTCTGGTCGCCGAACCGGGCGTAGGCGGTGCCCAGGACGCCGCCCAGGTTCGCCAGGCGCAGCGCCCGGTCGGGATCGTCCACAGCGGTGGCGTCGACGGCGGCGCGGTGGACGCGGATCGCCTCGTCGAGGGCTTCGGCCCGGCCGGTCCGCTCGAACCAGTCGGACAGCATGGTGGCGAGGTTGCCGAGGTGGTTGGCGTGCCCCGTGACGCGCCCGGCGCCGAGGCGGACCGATTCCCGCGCGGTGTCGATCGCCTCGGTCAGCACGCCCAGCTCGCCGGTGACGCGGAAGCGGTGGTGCAGGGTCGCGGCGAGGTTGGCGAGGACCACCGGGTGGTCGGGGTGCCCGGCGGTGGTGGCGGCGGTTTCGCGGGCCACGTCGATCGCCTCGGTCAGCGGTGCGAGCTCGCCGGTGGCGACGAACAACGCGTTCAGGGTGACGACAAGGTTGCCCAGGTACTGGGGCCGCCGCGGGTCCCCCGTCCGCGCGCAGCGGACCGCTTCCCGTTGCAGCGCCGCGGATTCGGTGAGCGCCTCCAGGTCGCCGAACGCCTCGCCGCGCTGGGCCAGCGCCGCGGCGAGGTGGTCCAGCCGCTCGGCCCGGTGCGGGTGCCCGGCCGGGGTGGCGGCGATCGCGGCGCGGCCGTGCCGGATGGCGCGTTCCAGCAGTTCCGGGTCGCAGGTCCGGCCGAACTCGGCGGCGAGCTTCCCGCACGTCTCCGCCTCCACCCCGGCGCGCTCGGCCAGGCTTCCGCTCGCCGGTTCGGCGGGTTCGCCGGTGAGCGCGGTCCATTCGCGTTGCGTGAACAGCAGGTTCGTGGAGAACCGCGAGTACCTCGGGTCGCCGGGCGGGGTGAGCGCGAGCAGGGTCGTGCGGGCTTCGAGCAGCTCGGCCAGGTCGTCCCGGGCGCCCGTGAGTCGGTGGCGGTCGTCGAGGAGCTGGCAGTGGAACGCCAGCCGGTCCAGCTGCTCGGCCGAGCCGGGCGGGCTGAGCTCGACGCCGCGCCGCGCCGCGTCGAGGGCTTCGGGCAGGACCGCGGGATCGCCCGTGTGCGTGAACCAGCGGCGGAGCAGGACCGCGAGGAAGTGCAGGCTGCGGCCGGCGAGGTCGTCGTCGGGCGAGTTGCGCACCGCGTCCCGGGCCTGCTCGATGCCTTCCCGCAGCGCGGCCTCGTCGCCGGTGGCGGTGAAGACCGTCAGCAGCGCGACCACGAGGTTGTCCTGGTAGTCGGCCTTGTCCTCGGGCGTCGCGCCGTCGACGGCGCGACGGCTCCACCACACTGCCTGGTCCAGCGTGTCCAGGTTCTGGTTGTGCTGGAACGCCGTGTGCATCACGATGCCGAGGTTGTTGGCGTAGGAGGCTTCCTCGGCCCCGCGCTCCGCCGACAGCAGGACCGCTTCCAACAGCCCGGTGACGGCTTCCTGCAGGTAGGTCAGGTCGCCGGTCTGGTGGAACCGGGTTTGCAGCAGGCCGCCCATGTTGGACAGGTAGGTGGTGCGCTCGTCGCCGTGCTCGGTCGCGAGCGCCTTGCGGCCGCACTCGATCGCGGTCTGGACCGAGGCCGGGTCCGGGCTGTGCCGCGCCACCCGGTAGGCGTCCCAGAACCGCTTCCCCCAGTCGGTCACGGGTCAGTCCTCGGCGGCCTGCGAGGTGCCCGCGGATCCGGCGGGCGGCTCGTCGGGTTCGGTGACCTCGCGCTTGGGCGTGTAGCCGCGCGGCACGCTCGTGCGCAGGATCTCCAGCTCTTCGGGCGTGAGTTCGTGCTCCATCACTGCTCCTTCCCCTGGTCCGGTTCGACGAACTCCAGCACGTCGAAGTCCTCCGCCCGCAGGCGCAGGCCCGCCGTCCCCTGGACACGTGCGCCGAAGGTGCCGTCCGGGCCCATCACGCGCGCGGATTCGAGGTACAGCTCGGGCGGGTGCGGGTAGGAGGAGGCGTACGAGCGGTGGCCGTACCAGCCGCCCGCCCAGTTGCCGTCCTTGAGGCGGACGCGGATGAAGCACGGTTCGCGGTCTTGGAAGGCGTGGTCCCACGCGGTGGGGGTGCGCAGGTAGCGCGAGCCACGACGGCGGCGTTCCACCAGCGACACGGCGGCGGCCGCAAGGGCCGGGACGACGAGGAACAGCAACACGGCCACCGCCCCGACGAGGCGGGGCTGCTGGGTGAAGCCGGTCCAGTCGCCGGGCCCGGTGCCCTTGGCGAGGCGGACGAGCGCCGGCCCGGCGGCGATGGCGTAGGCGGCGTCGAGGGCGATGGAGGCGACGATCGCGCGCAGCACCCGCTCGCCGAGGTCGCGCTCCCCCGGCACCGGCCCGCGCCGCCGTTCGCGCACGAACTGGTAGGTGATGCCGGGCAGCACGAGGAGGACGAGCAGCGCGAGCTGCACGACCGTCGACGGTGCCTGCATCGCCTCATCCCCTCGCTCGCGCGGGCATGATCACGCTAGCGGCAACGCCGCCCTGCGCGGCGCGGAACCGTCCGGTTTCCCCCGAACGTCGGCTCAGCCCAGCAGGTACCGCACGGCGAAGTCGCCGAGGTCCAGCCCGTCCCGCCCGCCGGGGAACTCCGGCCCGTAGGCCGTCCGCACCACCATCGTCGAGAACAACAGGGTGAACACCAGCCGGACCGCCGCGGGCGGGTCCGGGTGCGTCACGGGTGCGCGCAGCACGACCTCGGCGAACCGCTCCCCGACCTCCCGGCTGTAGCGGGCGCCGCGGCGGTGGATCTCGGTGTCGGCGCCGGAGATGAGCACCACCGACCGCAGGAACTTCGCGTGCCGGGTGAAGATCCCGTCGAGCTCGCCGACCGCGTCCCGGACGAGCCGTTCGGGGGTCAGCCCGTCCCAGCGCCCGGCGTCGGCGAACACCTCCTGGTCGGCCCGGATCCGGGCGATGCCGTGCTCGTAGACGGCCAGGAACAGCGCGTCCTTGTCGTCGACCCGGTCGTAGAGCGCGCGCGGCGCCACGCCCGCCCGCTCGCAGACCGCGGCGATGGTGAAGGCCTCGTAGCCGCCCTCTTCCAGCAGGGCGACACCCGCGTCGAGCACGCGGTTCCACGCCTCCCGGGTGCGCTTCTGCCGCGGCGGGCGGATCACCGGACTGCCCACTGTTCTCCTCTCCCGAGCTTGACAGAAGCGTAGCGCGCACTTCATTCTTCCGACAGAACGTAGCGATCGCTACGGTTTGACCTTCGACTCGACGAGGAGCCGGACCATGACCACCCACCGCGTCGCCGTGATCGGCGCCGGCCCGGCCGGGATGGCGACCGCGCTGTCCGTGCGCCAGGCCGGCCACGACGTCGTCCTGCTGGAGCGCTACCCGCGGGCCCGGCCGGCGGGCAACATCCTCAACCTGTGGCCACCGCCCATCAAGGCGCTGGGCCTGCTCGGCGTCGACGTGACCGACCTGGGCGCGCCGTGTCATTCGGAGTTCCGCACCGCCGCCGGCCGCACCCGCGCGTCGATCGACCTGCCCGCCGAGGTGGTGCGCGACTACGGCGGCGGGTTCATCGGGCTGCTCCGGCCCGCGCTGTACGAGCGCTTGCTGGCGGCGCTCCCGTCCGGCGTCCTGCGGGTAAACTGTCCTGTTCGGACGGTCGAGCAGGACGAGAACGGGATCTCACTGACGCTGGCCGATGGTGAGGTGTTGGAGGCCGACGTGGTGGTCGGCGCGGACGGGATCGACTCGCTGGTCCGGCGCACCCTGTGGGGTGAGTCGCCGAAGCGGGAGCACCACCTGCACATCTTCGGCGGCTACACCTTCGACGCAACCGCTGAGCGCGGGCTGTGCGTGGTGTCCCACGACCGCACCGTGCAAGGCAGCTGGACCTCGATCCGGCACCAGGGCCGCGACGGGTTCCAGTGGTGGGTGCTCACCGCGCACGACGCGGCGGCCGAGTTCACCGGGGACCCGCATGCCACGGCCACCGCACTGGCGGCCGGGTTCGCCGATCCGCTGCCGCGCCTGATCGCCGCCACGCCACCGGAGAACCTGCAGCGCTGGGTCCTGCGCGATCGCAAGCCGCTGAAGCAGTGGTCACGCGGCCGCGCCACCCTCGTCGGCGACGCGGCGCACCCGACTTCGCCCTACGCCGCCTACGGCGCGGGAATGGCCATTGAGGACGGTTACTTCCTCGGCCGCAGGCTGGCCGGGATCGACCTGTCGGACTTCGCCGCGGTGCGCCGCGCGCTGGAGGCGTTCGAGGCGCCGCGCAAACCGCACACGGCGCGGCAGTCGCAGCAGGCGTGGCTGCTGGGCAAGGTGTTCCACCACGCGCCGCGCCCGCTGCGTGCCCTGCGCGACCTCGTCCTCGACCACACGCCGCTGCTGCAGAAGGTCGTCGGCGAGTCCTCCCCCGGCGAGATCCTCGAACAGCTCGACGAGATCGGCCGCGCGGAGCGGGCGCTGGGGCGGGCGGGGTAGCCCTACGCCAGGCGGGTCCCGGTGAAGGCCGCGAGCTCGGCCAGGAGCTCGTCCTGGAACCGCTCGTCCCCGGCGGCGGCGTGCGGCTCGCGCGGCTGCTGGTGGTACCAGTAGCCGCCGCGGACACGCCGGGCCACAGCCGGGCGACCGCGAACGCCAGCGCCGTCACGAACAACTTGCCGTCCGAATAGGACGCTGTCGCGCGCCGGCCCGCCCAGTTCACGGGCAGGATGCGCGCGCCGGTGTAGACGCCGGCGTTGTGGATCCCGGGCCCCCGCGACGCTCGCCTGGTAACCGACGGTCAGCGGAACCCGGGCAGTCCGGCCAGGGACGCGGGTTCGGCCTACGCTGCAGACGACCAGCGAGCCGGCGCCGGGCACCTCGATGACCTCGTCGACGGTGGCATCGCCGCGGGGTGGAGCGACCGGGCTCAGAGTTTCCGCAGCGCGTCGCGCAGGGTGGGGAGTGCCGTTTCGGGCTCGTCCCAGAACACCATGTGCCCGGCGCCGGGCACGGGCACCAGTTCGGCGGCCGGGTTGGCGCGGGCGGCTTCGGCGGCGCCGTCGGCGGTGACGACCGGGCTGTCGCCGCCGTAGAGGAGCACCGCCGGGGCCGGCACGTGCGGCCAGTCGGCGAAGAAGTCCTCGGACTCGAAGCTGGCGTGGGTGGCAGCGATCGCGGCGCGGGAGCACGACGACAGCCACCGCGCGCGCAGCTCCTGCTCGCGGCGCGGCCACCGGGGCCAGGACCGCGCCACCTCGTCGGCATCGGTGCCGCGGCGGGCCTGGTCGAGCTGCCCGAGGAAGGCCTCCAGCGTGGTGGGGTACGCGCCGCGCCCGGGGCCGCTCATCGGCGGGTCGACCAGGATCGCGCCGCGCAGCTCGTGGCGGCCGGTGACGGCGGCCCGCGCCGCGATCCGCGCCCCCATCGAATGCCCGAGCAGGATGGGCCGTCGCAGGCCGAGGCCGGAGACGACCGCGTCGACGTCCGCCGCGTAACTGTCCAGGTCGTAGCCCGCCGGCTCGGTGTCCGCGCTGTCGGACAGTCCCCGGCCGCGGACGTCGAGCACGAGCGGGCGCACGAGATCGGTGAGCTCCCGCGCCACGAAGTCCATCGTGATCGCCGGGCTGGTGATGCCGGGCAGCACGAGGACCGGGACACCGTCGTCCGGTCCGTAGTCGAGCACGTGCAACCGCACCGCACCCGACCGGACCCAGCGGCTGGTCGCGGGAATGTCGGCGAGGTCGGCCAGCGCGGGCTGGGTCAGCGTGCGGGCGGCCGGGGACTCGGACGGGAACACCATGTCAGGAAACCTTTCTGCCGGCTCGATCGGGCGCGCCCAGGTAGGCCACGGCGTCGTCCAGGCCGATCACGTCGGCGTATTTCGCGTGCAGGTCGAACAGCGCGGCGTCGTGCGGCCCGCGCGCCCGGTCGCCGCACGCTTCGCGCACGACGAGCGTGTTGAAGCCGGACTGCACGGCGTCCACGGCGGTCGCCCGCACACATCCGGAGGTGGTCGCGCCGCAGACGAGCACGGTGTCCGCGCCGAGGCCGGTCAGCAGTGCGGCCAGCCCGGTTCCGTGGAACGCCGACGCGCCCTTCTTCAGCACGAGATGATCACTCGCGCGGCAGTCCAGCCGGGGGTCGAGCGCGACGGCGTCGCTTCCTTCGCGGAGGCTGCGCATGCCCGGCGCTTTCCGGAGCCAGGCCACACCGTCGCCGTCGGCCTCGGCGGCGGTGTAGCTGATCGCGGTATAGACCACCGGGATGTCACGGCGCCGGGCCGCGCTCACGAGGGCGGCGGCCGCGGTCACTTCGGCGGTGAGGTCGGCCCCGGACGGGAAACCGGGTTCGGTGAAGCCGCGGGTCAGGTCGACCACGACCAGGGCCGGGCACTGTCCACGAGGGACAGTGGCGCCGAACCCGGCACGGTCGTAGACGGCGTCGGTCTCCGCGCCGTGCAGTCCGCGATGGTCATCGACGGGCACGCTGCAACTCCTTGATCAGTTTGTCCTGGGTGCGGATCCGGCCCAGCAGCCAGCCCTGGAACAGTCCCAGCGCCGCCGCGGCCGCGATCGGGGCGTACCGCTTGACGCCCGGGGGAAGCAGCATCGCCAGCCCGTCGAGGGACTCGCCGCCGTCGGCCGGGGCCGGCGTGCGCGCCGCAGGGGCGGCGGCCGGGCGGGGCTCCTCCCCCGGGCCGCTCAGCTGGCCGGCGAGGTTGCGGGCGAACTGGTCGAGCAACCGGGCCGAGACGGCGCTGATCGCGCTCTTGCCGAACTGGGCGAGCTTGCCGCGGATCGACAGGTCGGTGCGGAGGTCGATGGTGGCGCCGCCGGGGCCCTCGCGGACGGTCAGCGTCACGTCGGCTTCGGCGTCGCCGTTGCCGTGCGTGTCCGCTCCCCGCGCCGACAGTCGCAGCCGCCGCCCGGCGGTGTCGACCTCGGTGAAGCGCACCCGGCCGGAGTAGGCGGCGGTGATGGGGCCGACCTTGACCTTGACCCGGCCCAGGTACGCGCCGTCCTCCTGGCCGTCGAGGGTCGCGCCCGGCAGGCAGCCCGCCACCCGCTCGACGTCGTTGATCAGGGCGAACACCGCGTCGGGGTCGGCCGGGACGGACAGCTGGTTTTCCAGGATCACGATGTCGCTTCCTTCTCGGTGTCACGGCGGCGGGCCGCCGTCGCCGTGACGGCGTCCACAATGGTCTGGTAGCCGGTGCAGCGGCACAGGTTCGCCGAAACCGCTTCGCGGATCTCGTCGCGGTCCGCGTCGGGTCGCTGGGCGAGGAAACCCTCGGCGAGCATCAGGAACCCCGGTGTGCAGAAGCCGCATTGCAGACCGTGGTGCTCGCGGAAGGCCTGTTGCAGGTCGGAGAGTTCGCCGTCCCGGCTGAGCGATTCGACGGTGCGGATGTCGGCGTCTTCGGCCTGCACGGCGAAGACGAGGCACGCGCGAACCGGTTCGCCGTCCACGAGGACGGTGCAGGCTCCGCAGACGCCGTGCTCGCAGCCTGCGTGCGCGCCGGTGAGACCGAAGTCGTGGCGCAGCACGTCCAGCAGCGTTTTGCGCGGCTCGACGACGGCTTCGTGCTCGCTGCCGTTGACGGTCAGGACGATCAGGTGGCGGTCGGTCATGCGGGCCTGCTCCGTTCCGGGTCGCCTGCCGCGTCGAGCGCGGCGAGCACGGTCTGCGGGTGCACCGGGGTGGTGTCGAGTTCGACCCCGGTGTGGCGCAGCGCGTCGTTGATCGCGTTCAGCACCGCGGCCGGCGCGCCGATGGTGCCGCCCTCCCCGGCGCCCTTGGCGCCGTTTTCGGTGAACGCGCAGGGCGTTTCCAGGTGGGAGACGGTGATGTCGGGGATCTCGGTGGCGGTCGGCACGAGGTAGTCGATGAAGCTGGCGGCCGACGGTTCGCCGTTGTCGGCGTAGGTGACCTCCTCGAACAGCGCGCCGGCGATGCCCTGGGCGATCCCGCCGCGGCACTGCCCGTCGACGACCTGCGGGTGGATCACCACGCCGCAGTCCTCCACGCACGCATACCGCAGGATCGTGATGCCGCCGGTGCCCGGATCGGCTTCCACGACCACGGCGTGGGTGGCGTTGGAGAAGGTGCCGTCGCCGGGCACGTCGAAGCTCGCGGTGGCCGTGAGCGTCGGCTCGACGTCCTTGGGCAGCAGGTGGCTGCGCAGGTAGGCGATGTCGGCGATCTCCTCGAACGACGCGCGGCGGCCGGGATCGTCGATCTGCACGACACCACCCGCGCCGTCGAGGCGGACGTTGTCCGGCTGGGTGTCGAGCAGGTGCGCCGCGATCCGGCACAGCAGCTCACCCAGCCGCGTGGCCGCCAGCGCCACGGCCGAGCCGCCGATGGTCACCGACCGCGAGGCGAAGGTCCCCCACCCGTAGGCGATGCGCTCGGTGTCGCCCTGGCGCAGCTTCACCTGGTCGATGTGCAGCCCCAGCCGGTCGGCGACGATCTGCGCGAGCGTCGTCTCGTGGGACTGCCCGTGGTTCATGGTGCCGCTGGTGACGACGACCGAGCCGGTGGTGTCCATCCGGATCTCCGAGATGTCGAACCCGGGCACCACGGCCATCTTGCGCTTGGCGAAGGCGCCGGACCCGTACCCGGTGCGCTCGGAGAAGCAGCAGAACCCGATGCCGATGTGCCTGCCCTCGGCGGCGGCCTTGTCCCGGAACTCGTACCACCCCTCGTCACGCAGGGCGGCTTCGGCCAGGTCCAGCGATTCCCGGTAGGTGCCGGGGTCGTAGGTGACGGCGTTGACACCGGTGTAGGGGAACTGGGTGATCAGGTTGCGGCGCCGGATCTCCAGCGGGTCGAGGCCGAGTTCGCGGGCGGCGCGCTCCATGACCCGTTCCATCGCCATCACGTACTGCGGCCTGCTGACGCCGCGGTAGGGCGCGGTGGGCGCCTTGTTGCTGGTGATGGCGCGGGCCCGGACCCGGTAGGCGGGCACCTGGTACACGCTGGGCATCTCCGCCGAGGCCATCAGCGGTTCGATCCCGGCGGTGAACGGGTAGCAGGAGTAGGCGCCCATGTCGCACACGATGTCGACGTCCAGCGCGGTGATGCGCCCCTGTGCGTCGAACGCGGCCCGGGTGCGGTAGCGCTGTTCCCTGGCCAGGAATCCGGCCGTCAGCGCCTCGCGCCGGTCTTCGATCCACTTCACCGGCCGGTTCAGCCGCCGGGCCGCGGCCGCGACCGCGATCTCCTCGCGGCCGACCACGCACTTCTGGCCGAACCCGCCGCCCATGTCCGGAACCGTGACGCGCACGGTCCGCTCGGGCACGCGCAACGAGCGGGCGAGCGCGGTGCGCACCTGATGCGGGACCTGGGTGCACATCTGCACGAGCAGCTGGTCGTCGTGGTCGTCCCAGGACGCGAGCACCCCGCGCGTTTCGAGCGGGAGTGCGTTCTGCCGTCCGCTGCGGGTGACGACCTCGACCACGCACCCGGCGTCCGCGAAAGCCTCGTCCACCCCCGGGGTGTCGAACATGGACACGTCCAGCAGCACGTTGCCGGGCGCTTCCTCGTGGACCAGGGGCGCATCCTGAGCGAGCGCGGTGTCCTCGGAGACGATCGCGCCGAGGGGCTCGTAGTCCACCACGGCCAGTTCGGCGCCGTCCTCGGCGACGTAGGGGTCGCGGGCGACGACCAGCGCGACCGGTTCGCCGACGAACCGCACCTTCTCCCTGGCCAGGATCGGCATCGCGGTCGGCGCGAACTCCTCGGGCGGGCGGTCCAGCAGCGCGACGATGTCGCCGAGGTCGAGGTCGGCCGCCGTGTAGGCGGCGACGACCCCGTCGACCGCCAGGGTGGCCGACAGGTCGATCCCGGTGATCCGGCCGTGCGCGATCGTCGAGCGGACGAAGCACGCGTGCAGGGTGCCGGGCAGCTGGATGTCGTCGACGAAGCGTCCCCGGCCGGTGAGCAGGCGCGGGTCTTCCCGCCGGGGCACCGACGCGCCCACCCAGCGTCCGCCTCGCCCGTCGAACTCCGGAGCTGCGTCGCTCATCGCGTCACTCCTTCCTGCCAGGCCTGGTGCAGCGCACCGGCGACGAGGGTCCGGGTGAGCCGGCGGCGGTAGGCGCTGCTGCCGGCGGCGTCGTCGGGCGGGTCGACCGCGGCGGCCGCGGCGTCGGCGCACGCGGCGAACAGGTCCGGCCCGGGGTCGCCCGCGGCGAGGACGGCCTCGGCCTCCGGGACCCGGACGGGCGCGGGCGCCACCCCGCCGACCACCACCCGGCTGCCGTCGCCGTCCAGGCTGACCGCCACGTCGACGATGGCGAAGTCGCCGTGGCGGCGGGCGAACTCGGTCAATGCCGCCCGCGGCGCAGGCCGCGTGAACCGCACCGCCGTCACGACTTCGTCCGGTTCGACGGCGGTGGTGTAGAACCCGTGGAACATCTCCGCGGCCGGGATTTCCCGCCGCCCGCCCGGCCCCTCCGCGACGATCACGGCGTCGAGCAGGAGCGCGAGCAGGCACCACTCGGCGGTGGCGTCGCCGTGCACGATGCTGCCCGCCACCGTGCCGCGGGAGCGGATCGGCAGGTGCCCCACCCACCGCATGGCGCGGGAGAGCACGTCGAAGCCCGGCCCCAGCTTCGCCACCTCGACCGTCCGGTGCGTGACCAGCGCGCCGATCTCCAGCTGCGCACCCTCGCGCCGCAGGCCGGTCAGCGCCGGGTCCCGGCGCAACGGCCCCAGGTCGACCAGTGCCGTCGGCCGGGCGAGCCGGAAGTTCATCATCGGGACCAGGCTCTGGCCGCCGGCGATCAGCTTCGGCTCCTCCCCGGCCGCGGCGAGCTCGCCGAGCAGGCCGATGGCGTCGGGGACGTCGTGGGCCCGGTGGTAGGCGAACGCGGCGGGCTTCACAGTCTGGACCTCTCCTCGCTCACGGCACCTGCGTGGTTTTCGCGGGCGCCACGGGGTTCACCGGCTCCGCGATCCGGTCGAGCTCGCGACCGCGGGTCTCCGGCGCCCCCAGCATCATGAACACGACCGCGGCCACCACGAGACCGCCCAGCACGGTGAACGTCAGCGGCAGGCCGAGCACCGGCCACAGGAGGCTGCCGAACACCAGCGGCGCGAACCCGGTGACGGCCCGGCTCGACGACGACGCCCAGCCGAACCCGGAGGCACGCAGCTCGGTCGGGTACAGCTCGGACACGTAGGCGTACATCACCGGGATGACCACCAGCGCCAGCATGCCGAACGCGCCGATCGCGATCACCGCGCCGGTCGGCGAGCCCAGCAGCAGGGAGAACACCACGAGCGACAGCGCCGCGAGTGGCCCGGCGACGGCGACGATCCGCTTCCGGCCGACCTTCTCCACGAGCAGCACGGCCACCGCGACGCCGACGATGCCCAGCGCGTTCATCAGCGCGGTGGAGGCGAAGGCCGCGATCTCGCCGAACCCCTGGGCGCGCAGGATCGAGGGCATCCAGCTCAGGGCGGCGTAGTAGACCAGCATGACGCTGATGAACAACGACCAGGCGACCGCGGTGATCCGGGGGTTGAACGCCCACACCCGGCGCAGCTGGTCGAAGGCGGCGGCGAGCGCTCCGCCGCGCTTGTCCTCCACCACGGCCGGCGGGATCGAGTACGGCTCGGCGGGCGCGCCGGTGCGGCGGACGAGGTCGTCGATGACCGCGCGCGCCTCCGCTTCCCGGCCCTTGCGCACCAGGTAGAGCGGGGATTCCGGGACTCCGCGCCGGACCCAGAACAGCAACAGCGCGGGCAGGATCATCAGCACCAGCATCCAGCGCCAGTTCCCGGACACCGGGACCAACAGTGTCGCCGTGACGGCGGCCAGTGTGGTGCCCACGGGCCACCAGCCGTCCATCGCCGAGAGCACCCGGCCGCGGTGCCGCCGCGGGGAGAACTCGCTGACGATCGCGTAGTCCACCGGGATGCACCCGCCGAGCCCCACCCCGGCCAGGAACCGCAGGGCCAGGAAGACCTCCACGTTCGGCGACAGCGCCCCGAGCACGGAGAACAGGGCGAACACCAGCAGCGTGATGCTGAACGCGCGTTTGCGGCCGATGCGGTCGGCCACGGTCCCCCACACGACGGCCCCCACCGCCATGCCGATCAGGTTGGCGGTCGCCACCAGCCCCTTCTGCCCCGGCGACAACCCGAACTCGGCCCCGACCAGTGGGGTGAGGAACCCGTTCAACGCGACGTCCCACGCGTCGAACATGTAGCCCAGCCCACCGATGAGGAAGATCTTGCCCTGCACGCTCCAGCGCCAGGGCAGGTCCTGGACGATCTGATCTCCGGTACGCATGAATCGCTCCGTTGCCGTTGTCGGCCAGTCGCCCGCCTCAGCGCGCGAACTGGTAGTGGATGGACTCGGTGTCCGGATCGGTGAGCGGGCTGCCGTTCCAGAGCCAGTCGTAGGACACGTCGGACTCGCCGTCGAACCGGCGCAGCTTCTCGTCGCGCTCGCGCTGCTCGGGGCCGTCGGGGAGGTGGTAGAAGCTCATGTTCTGCAGGGAGGCGTCCTGGACCATCCCCGCGTGCTTGGCGCGCCGGTCGACGTAGCGGATCAGGGCGCCGTCGATCCCGTCGCGGGTGACACGTCCCAGTTCCTCGGCGAGCACCGCGGCGTCCTCCATCGCCTGGGAGGCGCCCTGCGCCTGGTAGGGCAGCATGGCGTGGCAGGCGTCGCCGAGCAGGGCGACCCGCCCGTCCACCCACACCGGGTCACGCCGGCGCCGGTACATGGCCCACACCGAGACGTCCTCGTCCTTGGCCTTCGACAACACGGTCGGGACCCGATCGTCCCAGTCCTGGTACTCGGCCGCGAGCTCGGCGGCGGTCGCCGGACCGCTCCACTCCCGTTCGATCGTCTCACTGCATGGCACGATCGCGACCACGTTGAGGTACTGGCCGCCGCGGATCATGTAGTGCACGAGGTGCTTGTCCGGGCCGTACCAGATGGTCGAGTGGTAGCGGTCGACGAGGAACCGGGTGGCCGGGTCCTGGGCGACCAGGTCCCCAGGGATCAGCGCGCGGTAGGCCATCTCGCCGGAGAACACCAGGGTGTCGTCGAACCCGGCGAGGTCGCGCACGGCGGAACGGATGCCGTCGGCGCCGATCACCACGTCGCCGGTGAAGCGGCGGCCGTCGGCGGTGATCACGGCCGGGCGTTCCGGCTGGGCGTGGTCCAGCTCGACGACCCGCGCACCGGTCGCGACCTGCACCACCGGGCCGTGGCCGTCCGGGTCCACGCACGCGTCCAGCAGCACGCCGTGCAGGTCGGCGCGGTGGTAGTGCCAGTACGGGGCGCCGTAGGTGTCGGTGACCCGCTGTCCCAGCGGCAGCTGGGCGATGATGCTGCCGTCGGCCCACCGGCGGCGGACCTGGTCCTGCGGCTCGGTGCGCACCCGCTCGAGCTGGGGGCGCAGGCCCAGTCCGATGAGGATGCGGCTGGCGTTGGGGGCGGTCTGGATGCCGGCGCCGATCTCGCCGAGTTGCGGCGCCGCTTCGACCACGGTGACCCGCAGTCCTCGTTGCCGCAATGACAAGGCCGCGCACAGGCCGCCGAGGCCGCCGCCGACGACCACGACTTCGAACGACTGGCTCGCGCTCATGCCGGCCTCCTCGTCTCGTCGCCCGTGCCCGCGAGCAGCCGCCCGGCGCCGGGCACGCGCGGCTCCAGCCCGAGCTCGGTCAGGATCCGGTGCGTGGTCGCGGTGGCCGCCGACAGGACCGGGATCCCGATCTCGTCCTCGACGGGCTGGATCGACGGCAGCGACGGCATCTGCACGCACGCGGACAGCACCAGCGCGTCCACTTCGGACAGATCGAGCTTGCGGTGCTGCTCGCGCAGGTCGGCCGGGTCCAGCCGGGCCACGGCGAGGTTGTCCGGCACCTCCAGCGACAGCGCGTCCACCACCTCGACCCCGGCGTCCTCGATGTAGTCGGCCACGGCCTGCGTCAGCGGCTTCAGGTAGGGCGTGATGATCGCGATCTTGCGCGCGCCGAGCGCGGCGATGCCGGACAGCAGCGCACCCGCGCTGGACACGACCGGCGCGGCGCAGCCCTCGGCGCGCAGGACGCGGGTGATGTCGTCCTCGGCGGTGCAGTGGTACCCGGGGCCCTGCGCCATGATCGCCACCAGGCACGCGGTGGCGACCACGTCCGGGCGGGCGTCGGCGAGCTCGGCCGCCGCGCGCCCGGCCTGGGCGTTCATCGCGCGCAGCTGCTCCGGGTCGACGTGCTGCATGCGGGCGCGCGCGGAGTGGAAGACGAACCGGTCCCCCGGCTCGGTCTCCTCACGGGCGCGCAGCATCCGCGGCAGCTCGGTCTCCATGGTGAGGTTCGAGCTGGGGACGATCATCCCGATGTGGTGGTCGGTCATCGCTTCTCCGCCGGGCGCATGTCCTTGACGGTCAGCTCGCCGGCGTCGACGATCAGCTCGTCGTCGAGGTAGAGCGAGTTTCCGCGCATCGGGATGTCGAAGTGGCACGGCGTGTCGTTGGGGCCGCCGAGCTCGTTGTTGGGGCCGATGGAGAACATCACGTTGCCGTAGAAGCTGCGCAGTTCCATGCCCATGCCGCCGGGGAACTGGGTCAGGCCGTGCCAGTGGGCGCGTTCGTCCAGGCCCCAGCCCACGTGGCTCATCCCGTAGCCGCGGGGGTCGTGGAAGCTTTCGATGTAGGAGCGCAGCAGGTCGGCGTCCAAACCGGACGATCCGGCGCCGCCGCGGATGTCGCGGATGAAGCCCTCCTCGATGGTGATCTCCACCGGGGTCTGCACGTAGGTGTTGAACGGCAGCAGCACGTCGCCGGGCGAGAGCACGATCTTGCCGTCGACGCCGTCGTCGGCGCCGCCGGTGAACACGAACGCGGCGGGCCAGTGGTCCCAGCGGCCGGGGGTGTCGGTGTAGCCGTACTCCGACATGGTCGGGTACACGCCGAGCCGGTAGGTGACGTCGGTGCCCGCCGGGCTGGTGATCCGCATGGTGCTCGCCTTGGCCAGCAGCTCCGCGCCGATCTCCACGCGCTCGCGGAGTTCCTTGGTGGGCATGAGGCGGGCCAGCAGCTCGGGCGGCTCGACGGCGGTGAGGATGCGCGTGCCGGCCTCCTGGATCGCGAACTGTTCCTTGCTGAACAGCAGGAACGTGCAGTCGACGACCATGTCGACGTCCTTGAGCGCCTCGACCGCGCGGGGGATGTTGCCGAGCCCGGAGTCGCCCACCGCCCAGGCGCCGGACGCGCTGACCGGCGAGGGCAGTCGCATGTGGTAGGTCGCGGCGCCCAGCTGCTGGGCGGCCCACAGGAAGGCGTCGGCGTACTCGGCCCGCTCGCCGCCGCGGGTCAGCACGACCACGGTCTCGCCCTCGTGCACCCCGGAGAACGTCAGCTGGCGCAAGCAGATGTCGTTGAACAGGTTCTGGTCCATCGGTGACCACCTCCGCCTATAATCCGAACACGTATTATCCGGATACGCAAGAGTTCGCGGGCGAGAAGCAGGACTGCAACACGAGCGCAATAGTCCGGACACGTAGGATCACGGGAAGCCGCGAGCCTGAAGTCATGGGGAGGGTCTTGATGGGTGAGCCAGTGCGGGCAGGCCGACGCGGCCGGGGAGCCCCGGCCGTCACACCGGCGCCGCCCCCGGATCTCCTGGCCGCCCCCGGCTACGGCGCCCGCCGCATGTACCAGGCCTACCTGGCCGCGTGGAACCGCCACGTGGACCCGGTGCTGACCGGTCCCCAGTTCGCGGTGCTGTCCGCCGTGCGCGCCTACCCCGGGAGCGACCAGAGCTCCCTGGCCGGGGCGGTCGCGCTGGACACGTCCACGATGGCGGACCTGTGCCGCAGGCTCGAACAACGCGGCCTCATCCGGCGGGTCGAGTCGCCCCGCGACGCGCGCCGCAAGCTGCTGTCGCTCACCGAGGAGGGCTCGGCGGTGCTCACTCAGGTGAACCGCCGGGCGCGCCGCCTGGACAAGGCGCTGCTCGGCTCGGATTCGGGCGACGTCGACGTCGCGGGGCTGCTGAACACGCTGGGCGCGCGATGGGAAGCCGTGGCGGCGCTCGACGAGCTGGACTGACGACCGCTCGCCCGGGTCAATTTCGTTTGAGACCACGGTCGCGCCGCGGGCAGGATGCCGGCATGGATCTCCTCGCGGTGCTGCCCGCCTTCGCCCTGGCCGTGGTCCTGATTTCGGCCTCCCCGGGGCCGGCGATGGCCCTGATCCTGCGCCGGGCGGCGATGCGAGGGTTCCGCGGGGCGGTGCCGACCGTGCTCGGTCTGGAAGCCGGTCTGTACCTGTGGGCGTTGTTCGCCGCGGCGGGGCTCGCGGCACTGGTCGCCGCGTCGGAGGTCGCGTTCCTCGTGCTGCGGATCGTCGGCGCCGCGTTCCTGATCTACCTGGGGGTCAAGGCGTGGCGGTCGGCGTGGCGCCCGGCCGCGCCCGCTGACGAGCCGCCCACGGCGTCGGCCAAGGGCTGGGCCAAGGCCTTCGCCGAGGGCGCGCTCGTCATGCTGGCGAACCCGAAAGCGGCCGCGTTCATGATCGCGTTCTACCCGCAGTTCGTGCCCGAGGGCCGGCCGTTGTTCGCCACGACCGCGCTGCTCGCCGTGTTCCAGGTGGCCCTGGAGACCGTGCTGTACCTGGCGCTGGCGGCCGCCGTGGGCCGGGCAGGCGGGTGGTTCCGCCGGTCCGCGGTGCGCCGCAGGCTCGACGCGATCAGCGGGACCGTTCTGGTCGCCCTCGGAGTGCGGATGGCCGCGGAGAGCCGGTGACGGTCAACGGGCCCGGTCGAGTGCGCCGGTCAGGGCGACCGGGCTGATCACGAGGTGGTCGAAGCGCCAGCCCCGCTCGGTGCGGCGCGCCCGGTAGTGGTGGATCCCGGCGGCGATGGCCTCGGTCTTGTCGTCGAGGACGAACACCGCGATGTCGTGGGCCCGCACCGTGGCGGTGTCGCCGTCGACGTCGATGACGAGGTTGGACTTGCTGTGCAGGGTGCGGGCGTAGGTGTCGTGGTTCGAGCGAGCGAGGTCGACGAGCGCCTCGATGCCCTGGGCCTCTCCGCGCGCGGAGGTGACGACGACGTCCTCCGTGAACAGCCGGTCGGTTTCGTCGTAGCGGCGTTCGTCGATCCACAGGCTGTGGCGGGCGACGAGGTCCGCGAGTTCGGCGCGGTCGGCGAGTTCGCGGATCCGGGTTTCGGTGGCGATCATGGGATCTCGACTCCTGTATTTCATTAGGCCAACAAATGTTTGTGCCACTAACGATAGCACGGTTCTTGGCGCGAGGGTTGCGCCCGCGCGGTCCGTGGTAGTCCCGCTCCGAGGAGGGCGGACATGGTGGAGCGGGCCGAGGTCGTCGTGGTCGGCGCGGGGCTGGCCGGGCTCGCCGCGGCCCGGACCCTGCAGCGCGCCGGGCTGCACGTGCTCGTCTGCGAGGCCGGGGACGACATCGGCGGCCGGGTGCGCACCGACGTGATCGACGGTTTCCGCCTCGACCGCGGATTCCAGGTGCTGCTGCCCGCCTACCCGGCCGTGCGCGAGATGGTCGACGTCTCGGAGCTGCGGCTGCAGTACTTCACTCCCGGGGTGGTCGCGGACGGGCAGGCGCTCGCACCGCCGTGGCGGCACCGGAACGCGGCGCGGGACCTGCTCGCCTTCGGCGCCGGGCGGCCACGGGATGTCGCGGCGCTGCTGGCGATGTCGGCGCGGGACGTGCTCGCGCCCGCCCGTCGGCTCAAAGCGGGCGGGGATTCGACGATCTCCGAGGACCTGGCCCGCCGCGGGGTCAGCCCGCGGACGGTCGACGAGGTGCTGCGCCCGTTCCTCGCCGGCGTGTCCTGGACCGTCCACTGCGGACCTCGGCGCGGGCGTTCCACCTGGTGTGGCGGAGCTTCCTGCGTGGCGGCGGCGCCTTGCCCGCGTCCGGGATGGGCGCGCTGCCGCACCTGCTCGCCCGCGACCTGGTGCCCGGAACCGTCCGATGTGGAGTGCGAGTGACCGGGATCTCCGGCGAGGGCGTCACGACCGACCGGGGCGAGGTGCGGGCGCGGGCGGTCGTGGTGGCCGCGCCCGAGGCCCTGCTGGGCGTGCCCGAGCCGGACTGGCACGCGGTGACGACCTACTACTACCGGACGAGCGGCCGCCCGCCGCTGCGGCAGCCGACGTTGCTCACCGACAGCGGCGAACTGCTGCTCAACACGGCGGTGATCAGCGCGGTCGCGCCGGGGTACGCGCCGCCGGGGCAGACGCTGGTCGCCGCGTCGGTGCCGGAACGCTGCGACACCGGCAACGAGCTGGAGCCGCACGTGCGGACCACGCTCGCGCAGGTCTACGACACGACGACCACGGACTGGGAGCTGGTGGAGACCTACGCGATCGCGCGGGCGCTACCGGTCATGCCGGCCGGCCACCCGCTACGGCAGCCGGTCCGGCTCGCGCCGGGCCGCTACGTGTGCGGTGACCACCGGGACACCAGCTCCATCCAGGGCGCGCTGGTGTCCGGTCGCCGCGCCGCCGCGGCCGTGCTGGCGGATCTGCACTCCGGAACGCTGCCCGGCGACGATGGCCGCTAGGGCGAGCGCGAACCCGGTGAGCTGGACCGGCCCGAGCGTCTGCCCCAGCACGACGACGCCGAGCAGCGCGGCGACCATCGGCGACAGCAGGCCGAGCACCGCGACCGAGGTCACCGGCAGCCGGGTGATCCCGCGGAACCACAGCACGTACGCCAGCAGCCCGCCGACGAGCCCGAGCCACACGTAGCCGAGCACGGCGGGCAGGTCGACCGCGGGTGGCGCGCCCTCGACCAGGAACGTCACCGGCACCAGGAACAGCCCGCCCGCGGTCAGCTGCCAGGCGGCGAACGCGGTCGGACCGGCCCCGGCGGGGCGGCCCCACTTCTTGGTGAGCGTGACGCCCAGCGCCATGGTCGCCGCGCCGCCCAGCCCGGCCAGGATGCCCGTCGCGTCGAAGCCGGCGGCCGGGCCGAGCACGACCAGGCCCACGCCGACAACGCCGGTCACGCCCCACGCGAACCGCCACGCCGACGGGCTTTCCCGCAGCACCGCGACCGCGAGCACGGCCACGACCAGCGGCTGCGTGGCGCCCAGGGTGGCCGCGACGCCGCCGGGCAGCCGTTCGGCGGCGACGAACAGCAGCGGGAAGAACAGGCCGATGTTGAGCACGCCGAGCGCGGCGGCCTTCCACCACCAGGCGCCGCGCGGCAGCGTCCGGGTGACGGCGAGGGCGATCAGGCCCGCGGGCAGCGCCCGGAGCAGGCCCGCGAACATCGGGTGCGCGGGCGGCAGCAGTTCGGTGGTGACGACGTAGGTCGAGCCCCAGACCACGGGCGCGAAGGCGGCGAGTGCGGTGTCGCGGAGTTTCACGGTTCCAGTCTTGGCGTCCGCGATCGATGAGTCCAACACATGTTCGTCAAGTGATCCATCGTGATGCACGATGGATGGGTGGAACTCCAGCAGATGCGCTACGTCGTCGCGGTGGCCGAGACGGGCAGCTTCACCCGCGCGGCGCAACGGTGCCTCGTGGTGCAGTCGGCGCTCAGCCACCAGATCGCCCGCCTGGAGCGCGAACTGGGTGCGCGCTTGTTCGATCGCACCAGCCGCCGGGTGCGGCTGACCGCGGCGGGCGCGGCGTTCCTGCCCGCGGCGCGGCAGTGCCTGGACTTCGCCGAGCGGGCGGCGGCGGAGGTGGCCGCCGCGGTGGGCGAGGTGCGCGGGCGGCTGAGTCTCGGGGTGATCCCGACGGTCGCGGCGGTCGACCTGCCTGCCGCACTGCGCGAGTTCCGGCGCCGGTACCCGCAGGTGCGGGTCGGCCTGCGGATGGCCGCGAGCCACGAACTGGTCGAGCAGGTCCGGCAGGGCGCGCTGGACCTGGCATTCCTCGGCCTGCCGGTCACGGCGCGGCCCGAGGGCGTGCGGGGACACGAGCTGGCGCGGGACCGGCACGTCGCGGTGGTCGCGCCCGGGCACCCTCTGGCGGGGCGGGCGTCGGTGGATCTGGCGACGCTCGCGGGGGAGCAGTTCGTCGACTTCACGGCGGGCACGCCGGGTCGGGCCCAGTCGGACCAGGCCTTCGCCGCGGCCGGTCTGCACCGCGAGGTGGCGTTCGAGGTGACGACGGCCGAGCTGATGGCCGGGCTGATCCGGGAGGGCCTCGGGGTGGCGATGCTGCCGTCGACGTACGCGCCGCAGTTGTCCGGCGTGGCGACGGTGCCGGTCACCGACGCGCCCGGCCGGGTCGAGCACCTGGTCTGGAGCACAGCCGGCCTCACCCCGGCGGCCGCCGCCTTTCTCGAGGTGCTGGGGGTACCGGTCAGTTGACGCCGTCCGCGGTCGCTGCCGCTGGGGCCACCGGAGTGAACGGGCGCAGCTCTTCGCGGCCGCCGTGGACGACGATGCACGTGGACTCGGGCACCTCCCGCCACGCGCCACGCAGGTCGCCCAGCGGTTCGGACACCACGAGCCGCGCGTCGTCGGACAGCACGTGCAGCGCCGGGTTGTCCGGGTACTGGTGCCGGAGCGTGGACACGTCGACGCTGTGGAACAGCGACCTCGACCGGGCCTCGCTGGCCACCGCGGCGACCGGATCGGCCTCCAGGCCGAAGGTCACGGCGAGGTAGAACAGGATCTCCGAGTCCGTGGACCCCTGGATCTCCGGGAAGACCAGCGGGTCGACGGCCAGGGTGAGCTCGCGTCGCACGGCGGGAAACCCGGCGACGAGCCCGTTGTGCATCCACAGCCGGCGGCCGTGGCGGAACGGATGGCAGTTCGTCTTCTGCACCGCCGATCCGGTCGACGCGCGGATGTGCGCGAACACGTGCCCGGATTCGAGCTGCGCCGCGATCTCCCGGAGATTGCGGTCGTTCCAGGCGGGTTCGGTGCTCAGGACACCCCCGGAGTCGGCACGTCGCCGTACCACCCGACACCGAACCCGTCCCCGTTCGTGGTTTCCGCACCAAGGCGCGCGTGCTTGCTCTGCAGGACGAGCGAGTTCGCGGGCTTGTAGAGGAGCTCGTCGAGGCGCACGGGCGAACCGGAATACGCCAGCCAGCGACACATATCGGGCCTCCCACGTCGGCACGCACTCCCCCACTGTCGCCGCCACGCGATCCGCGGTCCTCGTCCGCGACGGGTGAGGTCCGGCACCCGGGCTGGGCGCGCCGTCCCGCTGACCGCGCCCCACGGGGCCGGGGTGGGCGGCCACCCCGTCCCCTGGCCTGCTCAGGCGAACAACTCGCTGCGTTGCGCCGCGAGCTTGATCAGCCCGCCCGCTTCGAGCATCTCGAGCAGGAACGGGTCCGCCGGCTCGGCCGTGCGTGTCGCGCCGGTGGTCTCGTTGCGGAACTCCCCGGTGGCGATGTCCACGGTGAGTTCGTCACCGTCACTTGCCAGCGTGCTCACCCCGTCGAGCGCGAGCGCGGGCAGGCCGATCTCGAAGCAGTTGCGGTGGAACGTCCGTGCGAACGTGTCCGCCACGACGCACCCGATGCCGGTCGCCTTCAGGGCCTTCGTCGCGATCGCCCGGCCGGAGGACTGGCCGAAGTGCCGCCCGGCCACCACGATGTCGCCGGGCCGCACCCGCTTCGGGAACTCCGGGTTGAGGTCCTCCAGCACGTGCTTGACGATCTCCGCCATCGGCTCGAACACGTGCTCCGACTTGACGAGCCGGTCGGTCGGGATGTTGTCGCCGAACTTCCAGCAGCGCCCGGTGAACCTCATGCTCCCACCTCCGTGATCTCGCCGGCGACGGCCGACGCCGCGACCGTGGCCGCGGACGCCAGGTACATCTCCGCCTCCGGGCTGCCGTTGCGGCCGGGGAAGTTGCGCGAATGCGTCGAGATCATCCGCTCCCCCGCCGCCATCGCGCCCATGTTGATGGCCTGGTTCGACCCGGTGCTGGGCGGGAACCACGTCGCGCCCGCCTCGTGCAGCGGCAGCACCAGCCCTTCGCGCATCGCCTCGGAGAACACCTCGCGGCTCGAGGGCACGATGTTGAACCGCACCGACGGGTGCACCCTCCGTCCCCGCAGCACGGCGGCCGCGGTCCGGATGTCCTCCAGCCGCCCGCCGCCGTGCCCGCCGAGCTCGGCCCAGCCGACCGGGGTGCCCGCGGCCTCGCCGACCGGGCGGACATTGCCGACGGTGGGCGGGCAGGCCACCTGCGGCACCACTTCGCCGACATCGAACCGCAGCACCCGCGCCGGCTCTCCGGTGCCCTCGGGTTCGGCGAAGGCGCACTTGGCCCCGAGGTCGACACACAGCAGCGGGAACAGCCAGCGGTCCCAGAACTCCAGCTGCTTGACGTACGGCCCGGCGAACTCCAGGGCCGCGTAGTTCAGCTCGCCCTCGCCGATCCGCCCGACCAGCCACAGCGCGATGTCACGCGGCGTCGTGCCCGGCCGGGGGGTGCCGGACAGCTCGATGCGCACCGTCTGCGGCACCTTGAACCACGCCTTGCCGTAGGGCAGCACGGTGCCGGCGTGCGAGTCGTTGCCCAGTGCGACCGCGAGCGCGCCGACCGTGCCGTGCACGGGCGTGTGGCTGTCGGACCCGACCACGATCATCCCGGGCTTGACCAGGCCGCGCCGCACCAGCACGTGGTGGATGTTCCCGCTGCCGCAGTCGAACAGGTGGATGCCGTGCCGCCGCGCCCACTCCCGGTTGAACTCCAGCACCTCCGCCTGCCGTTCGGTCGGCGGCGAGAACTGGTGGTCGAACACCATCACCACCCGGTCCGGGTAACGCACCTGGGCGCCGGGGATGCGGTCGAACACGCCCGCGGTCAGGTAGCCGGACAGGTCGTGCATGATCAGCCGGTCGACGTTCGCGATCACGATCTCGCCGGGCTCGACCGAGGAGCGCCCGCCGGCGCGGGCCAGGATCTTCTCGACGGTGTTCATCGCGCCACCGCCACGATCTCGGCGGGGTGGGCGATGCTGCCGCGGATCGCGGTCGCCGCCGCCGTCGCCGGGCTGCCCAGGTAGATCTTCGAGTCGTAGCTGCCCATGCGGCCCTGGAAGTTGCGGTTGGCGGTGGAGAAGGTGACCTCGCCGTCGGCCATCGCGCCGCCGTTACCGGCGCAGGCGCCGCAACCCGGGTTGGTGACCATCGCACCCGCTTCGATGAGCGTGCCGAGGATCCCGTCGGCCGCCGCCCTGGCCATCACCGTGGCCGAGGCAGGGGTGACGATGAGCCGCACCCCGTCGGCCACCCGGTGCCCGGCCAGCACCCGGGCGGCGATGGCGAGGTCGTCGTACTTGGCGTTGGCGCACGAGCCGATGAACACCTGGTTCACCTTCGTGCCCGCGACCTCGTCCACGCCGACGACGTTGTCCACCGTGTGCGGGACGGCGACCTGCGGCTGCAACGTGGACGCGTCGACCGTGAGCTGCCGCTCGTACCGCGCGCCCGGATCGGGCAACAGCACCTCGTAGTCCTCGGCGCCCGCCTCGTCGAGGTAGGCCAGGGTGGTCGGGTCCGGGGCGACGAAGGCGTTCTTCGCGCCCATCTCCATCGCCAGGTTGCAGAACGTCATCCGCTCCGACACCGACATCGCCCCGGTGAACGAGCCGCCGAACTCGACCGAGCAGTAGGTGGCCCCGTCGGCCCCGAGGTCGCCGATCAGCCGCAGCATGACGTCCTTCGGGTAGGTCCCTGGCGGCAGTTCGCCGTCGACGTCGATCCGGATGCTCTGCGGCACCTTCATCCACAACTTCCCGGTCACCCACGCGGCGGTGATCTCGCTGAACCCGACGCCGGTGCCGAACGCGCCCAGCGCGCCGTAGATCGTGGAGTGCGAGTCGGTCCCGATCACCAGCTGCCCGGGTTTGATCAGCCCCTTCTCCATCAGCACGATGTGGGCGATGCCGGCGTTGACGTCGAAGAAGTTCCGCACGCCCATCTTCGCGGCGAACTCGCGGCACAGCTGGTGGTCGGCGGCCGTCTTCGCCGTCTGGGCGGGCGAGATGTGGTCCATCACCATCGCGATGCGGTCCACGTCGTAGAGTTCGGAGACGCCCATGCGTTCCAGCGTCCGGATGCAGCGCCAGCTCGCCGTGTGGCTCATGTAGAGGTCGGGGTAGGCGTCCACGATCTGCCCCGGGTCGAGGTCCGTCTCGCCCGAGGCGCGCTCGAGCGCCTTCTGCGCGAACGTCTTCGCGGTCATGCGTTCCTCCGCATCAGGTAGGGGATCAGACCGCCGGCGGCCAGGATGTCCTGGATGCCCTGGGGATAGGGCGCGAAGGAGAACCTCCGCTCGCCCACCTCCACCACGCCGGCTTCGGGGTCGACCCAGACGGGCGTGGCGCCGTCGACGGCCGCGACCGCGCCGGGGCACTCCACCGCGATCAGGCCGGTGTTGATGGCGTTGCGGAAGAACACCCGCGAGAACGAGGCGGCCACCACGGCCTTGATGCCGGCGCCGATCAGGCAGCTCGCGGCCTGCTCGCGGGCGCTGCCGCAGCCGAAGTTGCGCCCGGCGACCACGACGTCGCTGCGCCGCAGGTGCTCCTGGACGTCCGGACCGAGCGGCTCGAACGCGTGCTCGCCCAGCTCCTCCGGGTCGATGCTCACCAGGTACCGGCCGGGGATGATCACATCGGTGTTCACGTCGTCGCCGAACACGATCGGCGCGCCTCCGGTTCGAGTCTCGCTCACGGGCTCGTCTCCTCCAGGAACCAGTCGGTGGGCACGACGTGCCCGAGTTCGCGCTGCTCGGCGAGTTTCAGCGCGCGAGCGCACACGGCGGCGAACTGGATGCCCATGCCGGTGTTGTTGGCGAAGATCGTCACGTCGTCGCGGCGGGCGCGGGCGGGACCGTCCTCGAGCAGGATGTCGCCGAGCTCCTTGATGTCCTCCCACTTCATCCGCCCGCGCTCCACGGGGCCGAGGATGTCGAACTGCTTGTCGTGGTGGACCTGCTCGCGGGAGAGCACGACGATCCGGTCCGCGCGGTCGAACGTCGCGTCGTCGAGCTCGCGGCGGGTCGCGGTGCCGTCCGGGGAGGTGATCGCGGTGACGTGGGTGCCCGGGTCGAGCCAGGCCCCGTCGAAGCACGGGTCCATCGCCGCGGTCGCGCAGGTGACGATCCCGCAGCCCTCGACGGCCTCGCGCGGAGTCTCGGCCGCGACGATCCGCCGTCCGGTGCGCTCGCTCCAGGTCTTGGCGAACGTCTTGCGGTGCTCGGGGGTCGGGCTGTGGACCCGCACCTCCTCGATGTCTGGCCGCACCATCAGCAGGCACTCCAGGTGCGCCTCGGCCTGCCATCCCGACCCGAACATGCCCGCCACCCGGACGTCGGCGTTGGACAGTTCCCGGATGCCCAGCGCGGAGGTGGCGCCCACGCGCATTTTCTGGATGAAGCTGTCGTGCAGGATCGCCAGCGGCTCCAGGGTCTCCATGCTGTAGAGCGTGACCAGCCCGACGTAGCGGCCGCCGGGCGCGGCCGGGATCAGCCTGCGGCGCTGGACACCGCTGGGCAGGGTCTCCACGCCCGCGATGTCCGAGGTGATGCGCAGGGCCCACACACCGCTGGAGACATTGCCGCCTTCCTGGGACTTGAAGCGGTAGCGGAAGCCGGGGTGGCGCGGGTCCTCGACGGGGAAGTAGGTGTGGTTGCGGGGCCGGTTCGCGCCCAGGCCCGAGGCGAGCTCGCGGTAGGCGGTCTCCAGCGCGCCGATGGTCTCTGCTGGGGTGAGGACCTGCTCGACATCCGCGTTCGACAGTATTCTCATGATGCGAGAACTTCCTTTCCGGTCAGGGATTCCGCGCCGGTGGCGGTGACGAGCACGGTGTCGGCCGCCACGGCGTCGCCGCGCTCGACGGCGACCACGACCACCTCACCGGCGCCCAGCACGCGGTCGGGCGATCGGCCGAGGTACTCGCCGTCGGTGGACAGGTCGGCGTGGTGCACCACGCGGGCAGGCACGTCGCCGGTGCGCACCCCGTCGGCCACGGCGCCCACCGCGGCGCGCAGATCCGCCGCCAGGGCCGGGTCCCGGGCCACGCGCAGCCAGCTGGTGCGGTACTGCCCGGTGATCTCGACGGACGTGTCGCTCGCCCGGACGAGCACGTCCGTGAACCCGGCGTCGCGGGCATGGAGTTCGGCGGCGGAGACCCGTTCCCGGTGGGACAGCCCGCTCACCGTGGCCGCCGACACCGCGCCGGCGAGCGCCGTTCCCGCCTGCCGCAACAGCGTCTTCTCGGCCTCGGACGGCCGCAGGCGGAACCGCCGGACCAGGCCGTCGAGCGGACGCACCACCCAGCCGGGAGCCGCGGCGCTGACCTCCTCGATCAGCGGGGCCGGCCACAGGCCGGCGTCGACAAGGCCGAGCGTGCCGGGCTGCCGGTCGTCGAGGAAACCGCCTACCAGCGCGCCGAACGCCTTGCCGCTGCGCAGCTCGGTGAGGGTCGAGGTGCGCCGCATCCACGGATGCACCCGCGGCGACAGCTTCGTCAGCAGCGCGGGGTCGCCGTCGGCGGGGATCGCGAGCATCCCCTCGTTCCAGTAGATGCACAGGTTCGTCAGGTAGGCGATGTCGTCGGAGCGGTGCACGTCGCCGTAGCAGAGCGCGACCTCGACGCCCTCCGCGGTCAGCTGCTCGCGCACTGCGCCGATGCGTTGGCGCCACTCGGTTTCCGGGATCTCCCCCGGATCGCGGACGACGAGACCTCGCTTCATCAGGCGTTCACCTCGTTGGTTTGGAAGAGCTTGCGCTCGGTTTCGACCAGGACCTCGCAGCCGTCCGCGGTGACGCGGACGGGATCGCCGAGCACGTGGTAGCCGGCGATCGGCGTGTAGGTGTTGGGGTGGATGATGAACACCGAGTTCTCCGGCAGTACGGTGTGGTTGCCCTCGATGATCGGCGTTTCGTCCATGTGCAGCCCGTGCCCGTGCCCGCGCACCCGCGTGTACTGGCTGGTGCAGTACTCGCCGTAGCCGTGCCGCCGGAACACGTCGTTCTGCGCCACCGCGACCTCGTGCGCGGTGACGCCGGGCTTGACGACCGCCATCCCGGCGTCGACCGCTTCGTTGAACAGGTCGAACGACCGCTTCTGCGCGTCGCTGGCGGTCCCGACGACGGCGGACCGGCAGATCTGCAGCCAGTACCCGTCCATCTGGGGGGTGAGCTCGGTGCGCACCATGTCGCCGTCCTCCAGCCGGCGGTCCGAGGGCGGTGTCATGCCGCGCACCTCGTCCTTGCCGGAGGCGATGAGCATGAAGTTGTCCTCGGCGCCGAGCCGCTTGATCTCGGCCTCCACCGCGGCCACCACCCGGTACTCGGGCAGGCCGGGTTCGAGCACGTCGACGAACGCCTGCCACCCCGCGGCGCACACCTTCGCGCTGCGCCGCATGCGGGCCAGTTCCCACTCGCTCTTCACCAGGCGCGCCTGGTCGAGCAACGCCGTCGCCGACACGATCTCCGCGGCCGGGAGCGCTTCCCGGACGAGGTCGAGCAGCATCGAGGGCAGCAGCTCGTAGTGGGCGATGCCGATCCGCCGCGCGCGGCTGTCGCCGAGCCGGGTGCGGAACTCGCCCGGCTCGGCCGGGTCGAGGAAGTGCGCGTCGGTGACCCAGCCGCGGCCCGCGATCTCCGCCACGTCCTGCCGCCGCGTCGAGTACGCGCTCGCCTCGCCGGTGGCGGGCAGTGCGACGAACGCGGCGCTGCCGGTCACCCTGGCGTCGGACAGGTACCGCACGTTCTCCCGGCGCCAGCCCGGTCCGAATGCGAGCAGCAGGTCCAGGCCCGTCTCGGCCATGGCGTCCCGCACCTTGCGGTGACGCAGGTCCCGCTCTTGTTCATCGGTCGTCATTCGTTCCCCTATTCCACAGTGGTCGGTGCGGGCCGGTGACTGGGCCGGTCCGGAGTGGACAGTTCGGCGGCGATCTCCTCGACGCTCTTGCCGCGGGTCTCCAGGGTCCCGATCAGCCCGGCGAGGGCCGCGATGCCGGAGAGGACGGCGAAGAGCACGAAGAAGACGTAGGAGGAGGCGTGCCAGGAGAGCACGAACCCCACGGTGACCGGCATGAGCAGCCCGCCGACCTTCTGCCAGGCGGCCGCCCAGCCGAGGCCGGTGGCGCGGTTCGCCGTCGGGTAGAGCTCGCTGGCGTAGACGAACAGCGTGCTGCCGGCGATGCCGCTGCCGAAGAACGTGGCGAGCGCACCGGTCAGCACCACGGCGGCCGTCCCCTGCACCGCGCCCCAGACCAGGCACAGCGCCCCGCTGACCAGGAACGCCGGCGCCAGGGCCCAGCGGCGGCCGATGTGGTTGACGAGCTGTCCCGCGATGACGGCGCCGGCGACTCCGGAGGCGGTGATGATGCCCGTGTAGGCGAAGCTCGACAACAGGCCGATGCCGCGGGACTTCAGCACGGTGGGCAACCAGGTGGACAGTCCGTAGAGGAACGCTCCGGCGCACACCTCCATCACCCAGAGCGTGATCGTGAAGCGCAGGTACCTGCCGCGCACCAGGTTGCGCACCGAGCCCGTGGGCTCGCGCCGCACCGCGGAAGCGGGTTCGGCGGCGCCCGTCCCCACCGGGGCGCCGGTGAGCAGGTCGACGATCCGCCCGGCCTGCTCCCGGCGTCCGCGGGAGAGCAGGTACCGCACGGATTCCGGCAGCGTGAGCGCCACCAGCGCGGCGATCAGCACGGGGATCGCGCCGACGAAGAACATCGAGCGCCAGCCCAGCGCGGGCACGATGCCGACGGCCACCGCGGAGGCGACCGGCAGCCCGATGAGCCAGGCGGCCGTGGCGAGGGTGACCATCGGGCCGCGCCGGCGGATGGGCACGAACTCCGCGATGTAGGGCAGGACGATGGCGATCTCGGCGCCCAGCCCGACGCCCTGGACGGTCCGGGCGGCCACGAGCACCGGGTAGCTCCAGGCGACGGCCGCCAGCAGCGAGAAACCGCCGAACACGAGGATCGCGCAGGCGAGCGGGTACCGGCGGCCGAGCCGGTCGGAGGCGATGCCGGCGACCGCGGCGCCGACCAGCATGCCCGCGAACAGCGCCGAGCTGAGCGCACCGGCCTCGCCGCTGGTGAGCGCGAAAGCCGCGATCACGCCCGGCAGGACGAAACCGGTGAGGTTGATGGTGAATCCGTCGAAGAAATGACCCGCGATCGCGGTCAGGTAGATCCGCGTGTGCTGCGGGGTGAACGCGGCGTGGTCCAGGCGGTGGAGCAACTGCGCGTCCGTACTGCCTGATCTGGGCATGGGTGGACACCTCTCTGTGTACGAACACCCTTGATTCACGGCCCGCGACGAGCGGGCCGGCGCGCCCGGCCGTCAGCGGTCGTCGAGACGGCTTTCGGTCTCGGTGTAGATGCGGTGCATGACGGTGAGCAGATCGTCCTTGATCCGCTCGTCCAGCCCCGCGGTCAGCTCGGCGCTGAACTTCTCCAGCGCCAGCCGGCCCGCCTCCTGCGCTTCGCGCCCCTCCGGGGTGAGCGCGAGCGCCATGGTCCGCCGGTCGGCCGCCTTCGTCTCGCGGGTGAGGAGGCCCTGCTTGACCAGCTTGTTGACGCTTTCCGACATGGTGGGCGGGTTGCGGTGGGCCAGGCGGCACAGCGCCATCAGCGACGTGTGGCCCGCGCCCACCCGGGTCAGGATCCGGTACTGCCGGATCGTCAGGGGCACGTCCAGTCCGGCGAGGATCTCGGTCTGCAACCGGGTCAGACGGCCGGCGAACGAGAGCAGCACCTCGCCGAAGGACTCCCCGGCCATGCTGTCCGGCGCGGGCCGGTCGGTTTCGTCGCTCACTTCGCCCACCAAACTGTTCGGTACCCGAAATGTTGTCGTAGCTGAAGGTACCCGGCGCGGGCCGCCGAAGACAAGAGCCAAAAAGCCGCGAGCAGTCCGGGACTCCGCACCGCCGGGTCTGGTCGCCCTCGCGGTCACCGCCGGCACCGTCCTTTCCCGACACGACGCCGCCGGGCATAGCGGCACCGCCTCCGGGGTACCCCCGATCGAGTGATGGTCGGGGGTGGTGGATGAGGAGGCGCATCGATGACGAGCAGTGCGGCGACGAACAGAACCACGGGCCGTCCGGCGCGGGTGAGAGGCCGTTCCGCGGCACAGGCCGCCGGGCGCGCGGGCATGGTCTGCTGGGGTCTGGTCCACCTGGTGGTCGCCTACCTGGCGATCCGCGTCGCGGCGGGGGACGGTGGCAAGGAGGCCGACCAGAAGGGCGCACTGCAGGAGGTCGGGTCCACCGCGGCCGGCCAGGTGGTGCTGTGGGTGCTCGCGATCGGGCTGATCGCGTTCGGGGTGTGGCAGTTCATGATGGCCGCCCGCGGCTACACGTGGGTGCCGAAACGGGGCAAGCGGATGCGCAAGCGCGCCGGGTCCGCGGCGCGGGGTGTGGTGGTCCTGGCGCTGGCCTACACCGCGATCCGGCTCGCCACCGGCAGCGGCTCGGCCGGCGGCAACCAGCCGCAGCAGGAGTTCACCGCGCGGCTGCTCCAGCTGCCCGCCGGGCAGGCGCTCGTCGCGGTCGCCGGGGCGGCGGTGGTCGCGGTCGGCGTCGCCGCGGCGGTCAAGGGGTTCAAGCGCAGCTTCCTCAAGGACCTGGACCTGCCGGACCTGCCGACGGGCACCCGCAAGTGGGTCGAGTGGCTCGGCTCGGCGGGCTACGTCGCCAAGGGCGTGGTGTACGCGATCATCGGCGGCCTGCTCGGGTACGCCGCGCTGCGCTCGGACGCCGGCCAGGCGGGCGGGGTCGACAAAGCGCTCCGCACGCTCGCGGCCCAGCCCTACGGCGTCGTGCTGCTGGCCATGGTGGCGATCGGGCTGGCGGCGTTCGGCATCTACTGCTTCGCCGCGGCGCGCGCACACAAGAGCTGAGCCTTCTGGCTAAGCTGACGCCCGTGACCATCTGGACGGACGTCATCAACTACGTACGCATCCGGTACGAGGTGCTGGAGGAGAGCGAGCACTGGCTGCGCTTCCGCCTGGACACCGACGGCGGCCGCACCCAGCAGGTCACCGTGCACCACCTGCCCGACGTCGACGGCGCCGAGTGGGCCGAGATCTCCTCGGCCGTCGGCTGGGCCGACAAGATCGACCTGCGCCGCCTGCTCGAACTGGCAGGCGGCTCGTCGGTCGGTGGCGCCGCGATCGTGGACGGGGTGGCGCTGATCAAGCACACCGTGCCGCTGACGTCGCTGCACCTGCGGGAGGAGTTCGAGCGGCCGCTGCTGTCGGTCGTCGCGCAGGCGGACGCGTTCGAGAAGGAACTGTCCACCGGCGACGAGTTCTGACCCTCACTCCCCCAGCGCCAGCCGCACCGCCCGCAACGCGCTTGTGAAGGACACCTCGCTGAGCACCCCCGGCGCCGCGACCTGGTCCCCCACCAGGAACACCCCGTCGCCGCGCGCGATCGCGGGCCGGTCGCGCCAGCTCGTCCCCGGCGGGTCGACCGCACCGGTGCGGCCTGCGGCCACGGCGGTGCGCGTCCAGGTGGTCCGCTCGCGCCAGCCGGGGTAGCCGAGGTCGAGCAGGTGGTGCGCCCGGGCGAGCCCGTCGGACTTGCTCTCGCCGGGCGCGATCGGGATCTGCGCCTGGATCAGCTGCTCCCTCTCGGGGGCGAGCGTGCGGTCCTGCGCGGTGAACCGTTCCACCCAGCCCGGCGCGTCCAGGTCCGACACCGCGAACGCGTCGCCCCGCCGGGTCCGGACCGCCACGTCGACCAGGGTCGTCCGCCCGCTCGGCCAGCGCAGGCCGTCGTCACCGAGCAGGGTGCGGGCGGCGTCGAGCGAGGTCGCCACGATCACCGGGCCGCCGGTGGGCAGGGTGCCGACGCGTGATCCGGTTTCGATCTTCACGCCGAGCTCGGCCGCCAGCGCGCCCATCCGGTCCAGGACCGCGCCCCAGCCGCCGCGCGCGTAGTGCGCTTCGGGCGGGAACTTCCCGGCCCGGTGCAACCGCTCCTGGATGAAAGCGGCCGACAGCGACCCGGGGTCGTGGTGGAACGTCGCCACGGCCACGTAGTTCGCGGCGACCCGGGCGGTCCGCTCCCCGGCCAGCGCGCTCGCCCAGGTGACGACGTCCTGGTCGGACGGCGCTTCCCGGCGCAGCACCTGCCGGAGCATCCCCAGCGGTGGCAACCGCCGCAGCCGGCCCTCGTGGTGGTAGCGCAGCCGCAGCCCCTCGGCGGGCGGGATGGGCGCGAGCGGGCGGAGCAGCTTGCGCCGGTCGAGCCACTTCCAGTGCGGGCCGCCCCGGTAGAACGCGTGCGGCCCCTCGTTGACGC